>JBARNF010000295.1:0-18027 GCA_049802835.1 Bradyrhizobium sp. | reverse complement strand
GTTTTGCGGTGTCCGGTGACACCTCGAGGCTAAATGCGCTAACGACCGCTAACCATATTTTAAAGGCACACGACGTACAAAACCTGTGCAGTATTGTTCGTGTCCCCGCGTCAGTCCGGAGTAGTTGATGTCATATGCCGCTCAAGCCTATGCACGCACGTCGCAAACGACGGCATCACCACGGGAGATCGAAGCTCAAGCATTGTTGAAAGCGGCGCGGCAGCTGCAGGACGTCCAGGCCAATTGGAACGGCCCCGATCGCAACATGTACAAGGCACTGCTGTTCAACCGCCGTCTCTGGACGATCTTCATGAGCGCGATGGAAGCGGACGGCAATCCGAATCCGATCGATATCCGCCAGAACATCGCCAATATCGGCGTGTTCGTGATGAAGCAGACGATCGAGATGCAGATGGATCCGGATCCCGCGAAGCTGAAGTCGCTGATCGACATCAACTGCCATATCGCTGCGGGCTTGTCCGGGCGCAGCTGACCGCTTCCGGACGGGACGGGCCAGGGAGAAGCATCGTCATGGCGGATATCACCAGCATCCTCTCGGCCGCCTACAAATCCAACGTGCTCAACACGGCGCGCAGCAACAGCAAGTATGTTGCCGTGGATCCGGCCCTGTATCAGGGCAACTGGAGCGGCAAATACGCCAACGGCAAGTCCTTCGACGTCGCGGTATTGAATGTGGACGGCTTCCGCGCCAAGGTCCGCTATCAGAGCGAAGGCGTGAGCAAGTACCAGGAAGTGCTGATCAAGGATAATTCGTTCCGGGTGGGCGACACCAAGTTCACGCTCACCGGCCAAGGCAAGGCCCAGATCAAGAACGTGGTGACCGACGCCGCGTCAGGTCAGACCTATCTCGACACCGCCTACGCAACCCAGAGCACCTGATCCACGGCTTGATTCACCTCGCGGCAAGCGCGGCCGCCTCGGCGGCGTGCGGGATAGCCAGGATTCAGCCGCGTCTCCCGAACGGGATCACGCCAGACGGTCGGTCGGCATCACGCGCGCCGTTTCGTCGTGCAGATCCTTCTGCAGGTCGATCGTGTGGAAGTACGCGCGGCGGCGCAGCACGGCCTCGTCCGGATATTGATCCACCACCTGGTCGGTCTTGCGGTTGACGACCTGGAACACGATCGCAGCAGCTGCGCGATCGTAATAGGCCTGATGCGACACGGACAGGTCGTTGGCGACATGGGCGGGGACGTCATTGCGCACGGACGGAGCGCTGTCTGCCGCGGTCACCGTCTGGTTCGGAGGCAGGTCGGTCGGTACAGCGTTCACCACCGCCTGGCTCGACGGTTGGATAATCGGCACGGACGCTGGCGCGCCTACCGGTCTAACGCTGAAGTCGGAGCTCATGGCAGCCTCCTCATGGCCATCGAGTCAATTCCCAACCCATCCCGATTGCAACTATGCCGATAACCAATCAACGTTATGTTAGGAAATAGGATGAACGACGCGTTGCGATTCGCGCGGACCTTTTAAGCCTGTTCGACTTGAAAAGCGCGAGCCGCGCAACCCGGAGGGGTGGCGCGGCTCGCAGCCGGTCAAGAGCTGGAGGCGGTGGTCCCGCCGCGTCAGAGCGTGCGGCTGACGGCGAGCGGCGTCAGGTGGCGCGCACCCGGGGCGGCGCGGCGGCCGCCGGCGGTATAGGTGCTCGGGATGTTCTTGCGCTGGATCTCCGCGTTGACGCCGCGCACGATCTTCTCGGAGATCGCATGTGCGGTTGCCAGCACGGTCAGGTTCACCTGAAGCATCGCACGGAACGTGTCGTGGTGGCGATGCAGGGTGCCCAGCAGCTCGGGGAGCGACTGCTTCATGAATGGCTGGCTGGCTTTCAGGCGGCCCACCGCGGCGACGTAGTGGCGTGATAGCTCGGTCTTCTTCGGTCCGAGCGCCATGCCTTCGCGCAGCTTACCGGCGCGCACCAGCTCGGTTTCCTGCTCGATGACCGTGATCAGCTCGCTCATGACGCTGACCATCTCGTCAGCCAGCGCGCGCGCCTCGGCCACGGTCGCGGCGGCACTGTACGATGTCTTATTGGCCTGGCCTTGTGCGGTCATGTCTCAACTCCTCTCGGCGCGGGTCTGCACGGGCCCGCGTGATGTGAACGCGAACATCTACACCTTGCCGCCTGCGGCGCCCGGACTGCTGCTCCTGGCCTGCTGCAGGATCAGCGTGCGGAAGACGTCGTTGGAAATGCCGACGCCGCCGGCCTTGGCGAAATTCTTCGAGTATTGCTCGGTCAGCATCGACCGCCAGACGCCGGTGCCGGGCGTGTCGCCGAACGGTCCTTCGCCCTTCACGCCGCTCGTCATCTGCGAGAACATCGAGTTGAGGAACATGGCCTCGAAGTCGGTCGCGGTCGCCTTGGCCTTGGCCTGGACCTTGGGGGAGACCTTGGTCAGCGCCTCGGCGAGATCGAGATCGGTGCGCGGCGTGGTCACTGCCGCCGCGGTCGGCAGGCTGAGCGGAACGCGGCCGCTATAGGAGTCGATGAAGGACGAGCCCATTACATCACCTCGATGTCGGCTTCGATCGCGCCTGCCGCCTTGATGGCCTGCAGGATGCTGATCAGGTCGCGTGGGCCGATGCCGAGACCGTTGAGACCGTCGACCAGCTGCTGCAGCGACACGCCATCCTTGACGACCGCGAACTTCTTGCCGTCCTCGGTGACGCCGACGCTGGTCCGCGGCGTGACCACGGTGCGGCCGCGCGACAGCGGATTGGGCTGGCTGACCTGCGGACTCTCGGAGATCGTCACGGTGAGGTTGCCCTGCGCGACCGCGACGGTGGCGACGCGCACGTCACGGCCCATCACGATGATGCCCGAGCGTTCGTCGATGACGATCTTGGCAGCCAGATCCGGGTCGACCTGCAACTGCTCGATCTCGGTCAGGAGGGCGACGACGTTGCCCTTGAATTCCGGCGGGATGCTCAATTGCACCGTGGACGGGTCGATCGGCTCGGCAGTCTTGACGCCGAGGAAATCATTGACCGCGGCCGCGATGCGCTTGGCGGTCGTGAAGTCGGCGTTGCGCAACGCCAGCCGCACGTTCGGCAGCCGGTTCAGCGCGAACTCGATCTCGCGCTCGATGATGGCGCCGTTGGCGATGCGGCCGACCGTCGGGACGCCGCGCACGATCTTGGCTGCTTCGCCCTCGGCCTGGAAGCCGGAGATCGCGAGCGAGCCTTGCGCGACCGCATAGACGTTGCCGTCGGCGCCGAGCAGGGGCGTGACGAGCAGGGTGCCGCCCTGCAGGTTCTTGGCGTCGCCGAGCGCCGACACCGTGACGTCCATGCGCGTGCCCTGGGTGGCGAAAGCCGGCAGATTGCCGGTCACCATGACCGCGGCGACGTTGCCGGTACGGATGGTGGCGCCGCGGATGTTGACGCCCATGCGCTCGAGCATCGCCTGCAGCGATTGCTTGGTGAACGGGATGTTGTTCAGCGTATCGCCGGTGCCGTTGAGGCCGACCACGAGGCCGTAGCCGATCAGCTGGTTCTGGCGGACGCCTTCGATATTGGCGAGATCCTTGATGCGCGAGGTCGCATGCGCGGACAAGGCAGAAGATGCCAGCGCCAACATGGCGGCGCAGGCGACCTGAAACAGGCGCGTTGAACGGACGCGTCGCATCCTATGCTCCCCTCGAACTCTTCAAGAGATCACTCGGCCACTCCCATGACCGCATGATCGGAGTTAGCTATGCGAGCGCCGTGCCACGCTGATGCTCCAGGCTAACTCATTGAAAGAGTGTGAAATCGATCGGCGGCTTTGTTCTGATCCGGATCGCACAGCTGGACCGAAGCTGCCGCCCCGGCAGAATTTGCCGGGCTGTTTACGCACCGTTAACCACGACCGAGCCAAGCTCGCGCCGACACGCGAAGCCTGCGGGAGCCACCGATGCGCATCTACGGACCGAACGGCACGACGCTGACAACGTCCACGAGCTCCACGCGGAAGACATCGTCCGGCGGCTTCAAGCTGCCCGATGCCGGCGCCACCCAGGACACACGGGCGACCTTGGCGCCGAAGCAGACCGCCAACATCGACGCGCTGCTCGCGATGCAGGGCATCGAGGAGGAGCCGGCGGAGCGCCGCAAGCGTTCGGTGCAGCGTGGCAAGCGCGCGCTCGACGTGCTCGACGATCTCAAACTGTCGCTGCTGTCCGGCAAGCTCGATACCGCGACGGCGCTGCGGCTGCGCGATGCCGCTGTCGACCTCAAGCAGTCGTCCGGAGATCCAGGGCTCGACGCGATCCTCTCCGAGATCGAGCTGCGGGTCGAGGTCGAGCTCGCCAAGGCCGGGCGGGGCTGACGCCGCCGCAGCGTCTCACGCCGCCTCCGATTGCCGCTGCGAATCGTAACGGCGCTGCGCGGCCGTCACGTCCTTCAGATGATGCTCCGCCCAGTCGCGCAGCGGATCGACGGCGGCAGCCAGCGTCAGCCCGAGCGGCGTGATCGAATATTCCACCGTGACCGGCACGGTCGCGACCGCGCGGCGCCGGACCAGCCCGTCGCGCTCCAGACTCTTCAACACTTGCGAGAGCATCTTCTGCGAGATGCCTTCAATGGCACGGCGCAACTGATTGAAGCGCAACGGATCGTTGCGCAGCAGGATCAGGATCAGCACGGCCCATTTGTCGCCGACGCGGTCCAGGATCTGACGCGTCGGGCAGTCGGCCGAATAGACGTTGGCGGCTCGCATCGGTTACTCCGGCGTGACCAGGTGATCTGAAAGTGCTCTCTTAACACCAGCATTCAATTCGCTATCTAGTTACTATCGGATACCAGGGGAATGCCGTCCAGCGTCTTTGGTCCGACCTCGTGATCTCGAACAAGGAGTTTTCGCATGAAGATCGCCGTCGCCGGCGCGTCCGGCCGCGCTGGGTCCCGTATTACCGCCGAGCTGGCCAGCCGCGGCCATCAGGTGACCGGTATCGCCCGGAACCCCGACAAGATCGTCAAGCACGCCAATGTCACGGCGGTGAAAGGTGATGCCAATGACCGCGCCGAGCTGGCCAAGCTGTGGGCCGGCCACGACGTCGCCATCAGCGCGATCCACTTCCTCGCCAGCGATGCCGAGACCCTGATCGGCGCCGCCAAGGATTCGGGCGTATCGCGTTACCTCGTGGTCGGCGGCGCCGGCTCGCTGGAGGTCGCCCCGGGCGTGCGGCTGGTCACGACGCCGGCCTTTCCGGCGCAGTACAAGGCCGAAGCCGAGAAGGGCGCGGCGTTCCTGGACCGTCTGGGCCAGGAAAAGGAGCTGAACTGGACCTTCCTGTCGCCCTCGGCGCTGATCGATTTCGGCACCCGGACGGCTAAGTTCCGCCTCGGAACGGACCAGCTGCTGGTCGATGCCGAGGGCAAGAGCTTCATCTCGTTCGAGGACTTCGCAGTCGCGATGGTCGACGAAATCGAGCGTCCGGCGCATCAACGGGCCCGTTTCACGGTCGGCTACTGAGGCCAGCCGGCGGCGCCCCGTCCGGCAGGCATAAATTTGCCTGTGCAGCGGCCTGGCGGCGGGGCGCCGGTGCTGATGGAAACATTGTCTGTCACATGAGGCCGCTATATAACGCGGCCGCGAACGGGCGTATTCCGTCCGCCGGTGCCTTGACCGGCGCCAGCACGTACAGATGGGCTGACCTTGGAAAAGTTGAAGAACTACAAACCTTCCGAAAAAGAGCCTTTCATGAACGAACGCCAGCGCGAGTATTTCCGCGCCAAGCTGCTGGCATGGAAGGAGGAGATACTGCGCGAATCGAAGCTCACCCTGCAGGCTCTGCAGGAGGAGAACGTGAACCATCCCGACCTCGCCGATCGCGCGTCGTCGGAAACCGACCGGGCCATCGAGCTTCGCGCTCGTGACCGGCAGCGCAAGCTGATCTCCAAGATCGACGCGGCGCTCCAGCGCATCGAAGACAACACCTACGGCTATTGCGAAGAGACCGGTGAGCCGATTTCGCTGAAGCGGCTCGAAGCCCGTCCCATCGCGACGCTGTCGGTCGAGGCGCAGGAACGCCACGAGAAACGCGAGAAGGTCTATCGCGACGAGTAGGTCGCGACGCTGACCTGAGCGAGCAGGACCGCGGCCGCTGTAGGCATGGCACGGCGGTGCAGCTGTGCTGTGCCTGCGCATGCGCTCTTTTTCGCATCCGTCAGATGCGTCCGAAGAGGGCTTTTTGTTGCCCGGCCGGGAGACCCCCGGCGGGCCAGACAGTGCTGCGCCAAGCGTCATCGCTGTTGTTTTTCAAACCAGCCGGAACTTTTTGTCGCTTGCGGAATTAGTGGCTGTTCCAAGGTCGGAACGAGCCCTGGGGGATCATGCGCGAGCCGGAGACACCGACAGGCGTGCGCGCAGCGGCGCTCGCTCCCGTGCAGCGTTGGTATGGCGTGCTGAGCATCAAGCGACGTCTCCTTCTGTTTGCCGGCATTCTGTTCCTGCCCTGCGTCGGATTGATCGCCTACGTCATCGTATCGATGGCGCAATCCGCCGACGCGTCGATCCGGCGGGGTCTCCTGTACGCGGCCCAGACGATTTCCGGCGCCGTCGACGCCGAACTTCGACGCTACGTGGCGCTGGCCGACGTGCTGGCGAAGTCTCCGGATCTGAGGGCGGACGATCTCGCGCCATTCGAGGCGGAGGCGCGTCGCGTCGGTCTCGTCAGCGGTGATGGCTGGATCATCGTGTCCGATGCGGACGGCCGGCTGCTGCTCAACACCCTGGCCCAGCCGGGCAGACCGCTGGGCGAGCGAATGGCCGAAGGCCTGCGCTCGCAGGCCCGCGCCTTCGAGTCCGGCAGGCCCTCGATCTCGGACATCTTTCTCGGCCCCAATTCCGGGGAGTGGATCGCGACCGTCGACGTCCCCGTCTTCAAGGATGGCAAGCCGTTCCGCTGCATGTCGATGGCCATGCCGGCCTCGAACTACACACGGCTGCTCGCCCAGCAACAGCTGCCGGCCGACTGGCTGGTCGGCATCATCGATGGCGAGGGCAGGTACGTCTCACGGATCCCGAAGAACGCGACCACCACCGGCCAGCCTGCCTCGGCCGGCTGGCGCGCGAATGCCAAGGCGACCGGTGTCTCGGAGTTTCCCTCCATCGAGGGCGAGCTCGTCATCAACGCCAACGCGCATCCCCAGCTCAGCGACTGGGTCGTCGGCGTCGGCATCAAGCAAGCGGCGTTGGCGCAGGCGATCTCCTCGACGGTCAAGACAGCGACCATCGCGGCGACGACCATCTGCGCATTGGCGCTGCTGCTCGCGGCCGCGATCGGCAGCAGCATCGCCCGGCCGCTCGGCAGCATCGCGGTGAAGAGCTCCACCCCCGGCGAGTCGGCGCCGTTCGATCCACCCGAGGTGCGGGCGCTCAACGCCCGCCTTGCCGCCACGGAACAGGCGCAGGCCGAGAGCGCGCGCATCATCCAGGAGAATTTCGAGCTGCTCGCCAGGGCCCGGGACGACTCGTCGCGCACCGCCGAGCAGCTCAAGCTTGCCGCCAAATACGGACGGCTTGGCACTTTCATCTGGGACGGCAAGTCCGGCACCAGCCGCTGGTCGGACGAGATCGAGGAGCTCTACGGTCTCAAGCCCGGCGCTTTCCCCGGCACCTATGACGCCTGGCTGGCGCTCGTTCATCCCGAGGACCGGGCCCACGCCCACCGGGACAACGAGCAGGCGCTGATCACGGGCGAGCTCGATTCGGAATGGCGGGTGCCGCTACCGGACGGCACCGTCCGCTGGATCGAGGCGCGCGCCCGCATGTTGCGCGGGCAGGGCGGCGACGAGCTGCAGATGATCGGCGTCAACATCGACGTCACCGCGGCGAAGGAAGCGGACCGCAAGCGCGAGCTGCTGGTGCACGAGCTGGCCCATCGCGTGAAGAACAGTCTCGCGGTGGTGCAGTCGCTGGCCCATCAGCTGCTGCCGCGGCACGACGCCAAGGTGCGCGATTTTACCTCGCGCCTGCATGCGCTGGCCACCGCCCACACCAGCCTCGCGGAGAACGACTGGCAGGGCGCCGACCTCGCCGCGCTCATCGCCAGCCAGGTCGCGCCGTTTGCAGGCGCACCCGATCAGCTCGCGACCAGCGGCCCTGCCATCCTGGTGCCGGTCGAGCTGACGACCCAGCTCGCCCTGGTCATCCACGAGTTGGCCTGCAACGCCAGCAAGTACGGTGCGCTCACGACGCCGGCCGGCCGCATCGAGGTCGGCTGGTCGTTCGGGCCCGACGCGCTGCATGTCCGCTGGCAGGAAAGCGGCGGGCCGCCGGCAAGAGAGCCGCCGGTGGTGGGCTTCGGCAGCCGGCTGCTCACCCGCACGGTCAGGCATCTGCAGCGCAGCTTTGCCGAGAGCGGGCTGATCTGCCAGTTCGAGCTGCCCTGGCCGGAAGCGTTGAGCGAGACGAGCATGGTCGCAGCCGACGCCACTTGACCGGCTCTGCGATTGTCTCTGCCTGTTGCGGGCGCTGATCGGCCTGGACCGACATGGCCCTGCCATGGCGCAGTCATACCCTGGCTGGTGGGGCAGGAGCAGAGAAGGCAGCTGCGATGAGCGACGTTCTGGTTACCGGCGGCTCCGGCTTCATCGCGGCGCATACGATCCTGCAGCTGCTGGCCGCCGGGCACCGCGTCCGCGCGACCTTGCGCAGCCTCGATCGCCAGGGCGAGGTGCTGGCGATGCTGACGCGCGGCGGCGCGACCGGCACCGGGTCGCTGTCGTTTCATGCGGCCGACCTGACCAGGGATGACGGCTGGGCGGAGGCCGCAGCCGGCTGCGACTACGTTCTCCACATCGCCTCGCCGGTGCCGGCTCACGTGCCGAAGGATGAGAACGAGCTGATCGTGCCCGCACGCGAAGGCACGCTGCGGGTGCTCAGGGTCGCGCGCGACGCCGGAGCCAGGCGCGTGGTGGTCACCTCGTCCTTTGCTGCGATCGGTTATGGCCATGCGGGGCGCCGCCGGCCGTTCGACGAGACCGACTGGAGCCGTCTCGACGGCCCGGGCGTGCACCCCTACACCAAGTCCAAGACCCTGGCCGAGCGTGCCGCCTGGGATTTCATCGCCCGCGAGGGCGGTGCGCTGGAGCTTGCGACCGTCAATCCGGTCGCGGTGCTCGGCCCGGTGCTGGGGCCGGACGTCTCGACCTCGATCGCCATCGTCCGGGCGCTGCTGTCCGGACGGGTTCTGGCCGCGCCGCGCATCAACTTTGGTCTGGTCGACGTGCGCGACGTTGCCGACCTGCATCTGCGGGCGATGACGGCTCCGGGTGCCAAAGGCGAGCGCTTCCTGGCCATGGCGGGCCCGAGCGTCTCGCTTCTGGAGATCGCGCAGGTGCTGCGGCGCCGGATGGGCGTCGCCGGGCAGCGGGCGCCACGGCACGAGCTGCCTGATTGGCTGGCGCGCGTGCTGGGATTGGCGGTGCCGCAGCTGCGCGCCGTGCTGCCGCTGCTGGGGCGTTATTGCGAGGCGAACGCCGACAAGGCACGGCGCCTGCTCGGCTGGACTCCGCGCGCCAGCGAGGACGCGATCGTCGCCACGGCGGAGAGCCTGCTCGAACTCGGTGTCGTCAAGCGCCAGGTGGGTTGAAGCGCCACGCGAGCTGCGGCGGCGCCGTCTCAAATTGTCGATGAAGCTGAGACGGGAATGGAAATCTCGTTTATAAACAAACTGTTCGTCATAATTCCTGAAAGACCGCTTCGCGCGGCAGAGAACGGGAGTTGAAGGAGCATGAGAGCAGACGATGTCTTCGCCGCTGCGCAACTGATTGCGCGTGCGCGCAAGCAGCCGACGCCCTTGGGCGCGCTGCCGCTTCAGCTTCAGCCGCAAGATGAAGCGGCCGGCTACGAGATCCAGCGTGAGGTCCATTGGCTGCTCGCTGAACAGGCTGCTGACTTCGCCGGCTACAAGATCGGTTGCACCAGCAAGGTGATGCAGGACTATCTTGGCATTCCGCATCCCTGTGCGGGCGGGGTGTTCGCGCGCGGTATTCACGAGTCGGGCGTCGCGCTGCGGACGGCCGACTTTGTCCGGGTGGGCGTCGAATGCGAGATCGCCGTGCGGCTCAAGCACGACCTGCTGCCGCTGGATGCGCCGTTCACCATGGATCGTGTCGCCGACGCGATCGGCGATTGTCATGCGGCGATCGAGATCGTCGACGATCGCTATGTGCAATGGGAGACGCTGGGGGCGCCGACGCTCATCGCCGACGACTTCTTTGCCGCCGGCTGCGTCCTCGGCCCGGCGCTCCCACGCGCTGCTGCGCCGGACATGGCCGCGGTGCAGGGCCGCGCCATCATCAACGGCACCTTGGTCGGTGAGGGCACCGGTGCCGACGTACTCGGACACCCAATCCATGCGCTGGCCTGGCTTGCCAATCATCTCGCCTCCTGTGGTGACGGGCTTGAGGCCGGGCAGCTCGTCCTGACCGGCAGCCTGGTCAAGACCGTTTGGCTCGGGGCCGGCGACCGGGTGCGGATGGAGCTGGACGGGCTCGGCGTCGTCGAGGCGACATTCGTGTGATGGCGCTGAGGTCGCAAGCCGAAGCCCCACGATGGGGCCTCACGCCGGCACCCGCCGCTTGATGTCGCACGGCCGCTTGCACACCTCGGCACTGTCGTGAGCCATCTGCAACTGATACAAAAAAGAGAACAAAACAAGAAAATAACGCGCCTTGGGCATTATGCGCCAAGCGTTGTCTCCCATGAGTACTCGCGTGTTATCCTGACAGAAGATCGGAGGTGCCCATGAGCATCGTCGGAGAGCAGTCTGAGCAGGACGGCGAGCGGAACGGCCATGATGAGCTGGCCGTAATGCTCGACGACGCCTTACGCCTCTATGGGACCCGCATTCTCGACAATGTCGATCTCGACCGGCTGCCAGATCTCCGGTCCCGGGTTGGTGTTGCCGCCAGGGCCATGATGGAGCGCGGGGATGCACGTGCCTTCGTGATGGGACGGCGGATGCTGGATCGGCTGCAAGCAATGGTCGGCTGACATGGCTCTCAGTGAACTGCAGAGAGCGATTCTGCGCGTTCTGGCAAAGCATCGTTCGGACAGCAGCTATTTGGCCGGCGGGCTGATCCTCAACAAGGATTGGCCCCGTCGGTCCGACGATATCGATATATTCCACGACGCCGACGAACAGGTCACCGAAGCGGCGAATCTCGACATCGCAGCTTTGAACGCTGCGGGCTTCAAAGTGCACCGGGATTTCATCACTTACGGATGTGTCGACGCGACTGTGTCCGATGGCTCGGACTCGACGGTGATCCAATGGTTCGCCGAAACGAAGCTTCGCTTCTTTCCGCTGGTCAGGGATGACGAGTGGGGGGCACGGCTTCACCAGGCCGATCTCGCCGTCAACAAAGTGCTCGCGGTGTCCGGTCGATCGAAGGCGCGTGATATCGCAGACCTCGTGGCGATCGGGCGTCAGTACTGTCCGATCGGGCCCCTCGTTCTTGCTGCGGCCGGCAAGCCGCCAAACTTCTCCCCGCAGCGGATCGTCGATGAAATGCGTCGGCATACGCGTTCCATCCCTGCAGATGAGTTTGCCGCTGTCAGAGGACTTCCGGACGAGTGGACAGCGGTGTTCATCCGCGAGGAGGCGTTGGTCATGCTCGACGCGGCGGAGCGGTATGTGTTGGGCAGCTCTCCCGATCTCGTGGGCCTTCTGGCCTCGACGTCGAATGGCACGCCGGTCGAAGTCGATGACGCCAATCGCTGCGATGCGGTGCTGCGAAAGGCGACCGAAGAGCCCGAGGTCATTGCTGCGCCTGCCGGCTTCACTGCGATCGACTGGTCTCCCGGCCGTCCTTGAGTCGCGCGGAACTCCCAAAACGAACACGGCCTCCGGCAGGGGAGCTACCGGAGGCCGCGTATACATCACCCGCTGCGCCTAGGTTCGCGTTGGGCGATGTGGGAGCTCGTTGTCGGGAGAAGGGCGGCGGCTGCGTGGTCGTTCGCAATGACCGAGGTCGCGCCCGGCCAGCCCTTGTCCTGACCTCCCCGCACGGGGAGGGATTTTCATCGTGGTCTCTTCCGTCCTCGCTCCAGAATGCCGACCTGCGACGAGATCGAGGCGGCTGCGGTTTTCTTTGCGACCGGGCGTGATCCGCCCGGTCTTTCGATGTTGATGTCCGCCTCAGAACGGCAGCAGGATGTCCATCACCTGCTGGCCGTAGCGCGGCTGCTGCACGTCGGTGATCTGGCCGCGGCCGCCATAGGAGATGCGGGCCTGGGCGATCTTGGTGGAGTCGATCGTGTTGTCGCTCTGGATGTCCTCCGGCCGCACGATGCCGGCCACGATCAGCTCGCGGATCTCGTAATTGACCCTGATCTCCTGCTTGCCTTCGACGACCAGATTGCCGTTCGGCAGCACCTGCGTCACGACCGCGGCGACGCTGGTGGTCAAGGACTCCGAGCGCTGGATGGTGCCCTTGCCGTCCGAGGACGAGGTGCCGTCGGCGGTCAGGATGCGGCCGGGCAGCACCTTCTGCGCCTGCACGCCGAGCGTCTTGGCGCCGATGAAGTCGGTGATGCCTGAATCTTCCTTGTTGGTGCGGCTGCGCTGGGTCTCGTTGGCGATATTGGCCTTGTCGGAGATGCTGACCGTGACGGTCAAGATGTCGCCGACCTGATGCGCGCGCTGGTCCTTGAAGAAGGCGCGCGAGCCGTTGCGCCACAGCGAGTTCGGGGCATAGGACACCGTCTCGGGCTTGGGCATCGGCATCTGCACCGGCTTGTAGCCCGGCTGCGTGGTCGGGTTGTCGATCTCCGTCAGCTTCGGCTTCTCGCCGATCTGCGACAGCCGGTCGATCGAGGAACAGCCGCCTGCAAAGCTCAGCACGGCGAAGGACACCGAGACCAGCGCGGCCCGCCGCAAGCCGGAAGAGGTGTGCGCATCAAACTTGAACATCGACATGAAACTTACTCGGCTTTCGTGGTGGCGGAGGCGGGCAGGCGGCTGGCGACGGCGACGGCGACGGGGGCTGCGATCTCGGCCTCCGAGGTCTGCTGAGGTTTGCCGCCCACGGTGTCGACCGTGACCTGGCCGCGTCCGGTGACGCGGCCGGAGATCGTGCGCTTGGATTGCAGGTTGAGGACATTGACGACGTCGCCCTCGGTGCCCGATTCCAGCGCCTTGCCGCGCGTCGTGAGATAGATGCCCGCGGTCTGGTAGATGAGCGTGACGGCCTGGTCGCGCTGCACGAGGTCGGGCTTGGCCAGGTCGGTGGTCTTCAGCACCTGGCCGGCACGGATTGCCCGGCGCATCTGCATGCCGACCGCGAGCTCGCGCGAGGCGGGCTCGGCGCCACCGAGCTCGGCGCGAGACCGCCGCTCGGGCTGCAGGTCGCCGGAGCGGATCATCTCGTTGCGCTCGATGTTGCGGGTCAGCACGACAGCTTCGATCGTCTCGATCGCCGTGCCGGTGTAGCGCAGCCGGATCGGGCTTGTGCCGTTGGCATTGCCGAGCTCGAGGGTGACGTCGAAGCGGCCGCTGCGCGGATCGAAGCGCACCGTCGTCGGGGCAAGCGTGCCGGTGATGGCTGCGTCGAATTTCAGATCCTGCACCGCCTGGTCGAAGCTGATGCTGAGGTTGGCGGCGTCGCCGAGCCCGTTGCGATGCTCGAGCGCCTGGGCCACCGCGGTGCCGACATCCTTGGCGTCGATCGCGCGGGCGAGCCGGGTCACCGCGACTTCCTTGATGTCGCGGACTTCGACGCCGATGACCTGGTGACTGCGCAAGGTCGCGATCACCTGCGCGGCCGGCAGCATGCCGGTCGTGCCGAGATCGGGGGCGCGGTAGACGGCGACGTTCGCCGCTGCGCCGGCATTCTCGATCAGGTCGCCGACGCGGACGATGTCGCCGCTGACGCTGACGGTGGCGCGCAGCACGGGGGCCTTGATCTGGTCGTCGGCGTCGCCGGCGAGCGCGGACATCGCGGTCGAGGCGAGCAGGGCGGCGGCCAGAAGCAGCGGGCGGGCGGAGCGGGTCATCATTGTGATCTCCCTTCGGGCCTCAGCGGAACAGCGCCGTGGTGGCCTGCAGCATCTGGTCGGCGGCCGAGATCACCTTGGCGTTCATCTCGTAGGCACGCTGTGCTGCGATCAGCTCGCTCATCTCGGAGACGACGTCGACATTGGCCTGCTCGAGGCTGCCTTGGGTGATGGAGCCAAAGCTGTCGACGTTGGCCGTGCCGTCCTGCGGCGGGCCGGACGAGGGGGTCTCGGTGAACTGGTTGTTGCCGACCGGCTGCAGGCCGGCCTTGTTGATGAAGCGGGTGAGCGTGAGCTGGCCGACGATGTTCGAGGTGGTCGAGCCCGGCAGGGTCACCGAAACCTGGCCCTGCGCGTTGACGGTCAGGCCCGAGGAGTTCTGCGGGATCGTGATGGTCGGCTGCACCGGGTTGCCCTGGGCGGTGACGATGCGGCCCTGGTTGTCCATCTGAAACGTGCCGTCGCGGGTATACTGATAGGTGCCGTCCGGCATCAGGATCTTGAACATGCCTTCGCCGGTGACGGCGAGATCGAGGTCGTTGCCGGTTTGCGACAGCGTGCCCTGCGTCATCATCCGCGGCGTGCCGACGGTCTTGACGCCGCCGCCGACGTCGATGCCGATCGGGAGGATCGTGCCCTGGTCGGAGGACTGCGCGCCGACCCGGCGGATGTGCTCGTAGATCAGGTCCTGGAACGCGACCGTCTGCTTCTTGAATCCAGTGGTCCGCAGGTTCGCGATGTTGTTGGAGATCACCTGAACGTTGAGTTCCTGTGCCGCCATTCCGGTTGCAGCGGTGTGAAGCGCCTGCATGTCACGTCTCCTTCAAAGGTCTATCGCGGTCAGGCCGGGACGTCGGCGAGCTTCTCGATGGCGTTCTTGCGCAGGTCGCTCTGCACCTGCAGCATGTTGGCGATCTGCGAGTAGGACCGGGTCACCTCGACCATCCGGCTCATCTCGCTGACCGCGCTTACGTTCGATTTCTCGACGTAACCCTGTTGGATCGTCGACTTCAGGTCCTGCTGCGGCGTGGCGCCACCGACGGCGGCGTAGAGATTGTTGCCCTGCTTCTGCGCGGCCCGGGGATCGGCAAAGCTGACCAGACGCAGCTTGCCGCGGATCGAATCGGCCGGGTTGAGGCCCTCCACGACGGTCAGGGTGCCGTCGGGGGAAATGTTGATGTCGTGGTCGGTCTGCTGCAGTGTGATCGGGCCATTGTTGCCGAGCACGAGATCGCCCGCCGCGGTCACGAGCTGGCCGAGATTGTTCCTGTGCAGGTTGCCGTCGCGGGTGTAGCGCTCGCCGGCTGCGGTCTGCACCACTAGGAAACCCGAGCCGTCGATGGCGATGTCCAGCGGGTTGCTGGTGCGCATCATCGGGCCCTGCGAGATGTCACGATAGGTGCCGCGGTCCTGGACATAGGACACCCTGCGGGAGGCCCCCGGAAAATTGTCCTCATGCGCGCCGGAGGAGAGATACTCCTCGAACAGCTGCTGATCGGCCTTGAAGCCGTTGGTATTGACGTTGGCGACGTTGTTGGCAACGACGTCGAGTTGCCGCTCCAGCACCATCTGCCGCGACAATCCGATGAGAAGCGCATTCTCCACCGGTCGATCTCCCCTTTTAACGAATCCCGTTCGTGGTGCCTCTCCCAAGGCGTCCTCTGGCGGGCCTTCCCGAACCGTTCAGCTCTCCCAAGCCGGCGGGTTCGAAGGGGTTAGAGCGAATGCCGTGCCAACTCAGAAATGAGTTATAAATCAATATATTAGATTTTTATGAGCGGCCGAAACACCCGGCAATAACGTCTCGTCAACCATAATTGCCCGGCAAGTTTTTCCCACCTCCGGAACCAAAAGAAAGCTTCCGTTAACCATTGTTACCGTAGCGTTCACTCACTGAAGCGCAGATGCGCTGAGAGCGTTGGTTTCGCGTCATTTAGCTTTCTGGCGGCATCGGTTCGATTTCCCTCACGATTTCCGGGACCCGAAGGCCATGGCTGAGAATGAAGGCGGAGCAGGCGACGGCGAAGAGCTAGCCGGCGCGCCCAAGAGCAAGCTCAAGCTGATCATCATGATCGTCGGTGCGCTGGCGCTGCTCGGCGTCGGCGGTGCGGCCTATTTCTTCTTCTTCAGCCACAAGACCGATGAGCATCGCGCCGAGGCGGCGCCGCCGCCGAAGCCGCCGTCCTTCGTCGAGGTGCCGGACCTCCTGGTCAACCTGGTCGGCAATCCCGGCGATCGCGTGCAGTATCTCAAGGTCAAGATCGTGCTGGAGGTGAAGGAGGAGAAGCAGGTCGAGACGATCAAGCCGACCCTGCCGCGCGTCACCGACATCTTCCAGACCTATCTGCGCGAGCTCCGGCCGAGCGACCTCAACGGCTCGGCGGGCCTGTTCCGGCTCAAGGAGGAGCTCACCAAGCGGGTCAACGCCGCGCTGGCGCCCAACCAGGTCAGCGCGGTGTTGTTCAAGGAAATCGTGGTCCAGTAAGGCACGGAAGCGCAACGATCATGGCAGGCAACGACCAAGTCGACCAGGACGCGATAGCCGCACAATGGGAAGCCTCGCTCGACTCGGAGGATCCCACGGAGGCCGCAGAAGCCGCAGCAGCCAATGAACTCACCGAATCGATGGCCCTGCAATGGGCCGCGATGGTCGAGGACGGCAGCCGCGATTTCGGCGCCACCAAGAACGGCGGCGAGCGGGTGCTGTCGCAGGAGGAGATCGACAATCTCCTCGGCTTCACCCCCGGCGAGGTCGTTCTCGACGACCATTCCGGCATCCGTGCGATCATCGATTCGGCGATGGTCTCCTACGAGCGTCTGCCGATGCTCGAAATCGTCTTCGACCGCCTGGTGCGGCTGATGACGACCTCCTTGCGCAACTTCACTTCGGACAACGTCGAAGTCTCGCTCGACCGCATCACCTCGGTGCGCTTCGGCGACTACATGAACTCGATCCCGCTGCCGGCCGTGCTCTCGGTGTTCAAGGCGGAGGAGTGGGAGAACTTCGGGCTCGCCACCGTCGATTCGACCCTGATCTACTCGATCATCGACGTGCTCTTGGGCGGCCGCCGCGGCAACACCCAGCTCCGCGTCGAGGGCCGGCCCTACACGACGATCGAGACCAATCTGGTGAAGCGCCTGATCGAGGTGGTGCTGGCCGACGCCGAGCAGGCGTTCCGGCCGCTGTCGCCGGTGCGCTTCACGATCGACCGGCTCGAGACCAACCCGCGTTTCGCCGCGATCAGCCGGCCTGCCAATGCGGCGATCCTGGTGAAGCTGCGGATCGACATGGAGGATCGCGGCGGCAATATCGAGCTGCTGCTGCCCTATGCGACCATCGAGCCGATCCGCCCGGTCCTCCTGCAGATGTTCATGGGCGAGAAGTTCGGCCGCGATCCCATCTGGGAAGGCCACTTCGCCACCGAGATCACCAAGGCCGAGATCGCCGTCGACGCGGTGCTCTACGAGGCCGACGTGCCGTTGAAGCAATTGATGAAGCTGAAGGTCGGCGACACCCTGCCGCTCGACATCCGTCCCGACGCGCTGGTCACGGTCCGCTGCGGCAACACCATGCTGACGGAAGGGCGGATGGGCCGGGTCGGTGACCGCGTCGCGATCCGTGTCACCAAGAATTTGCGCAAGCCGAATACGACGCTTGCGATGTTCGAAGGCTCCGAAGGCCAGAACAAGTTGATGGAGGCCCAATGAACCACTCGCTCGGATTGATCATCGAAAGCCTGGTGGCGGTCCTGTTGGTGCTCACCATCGGATACTGCATGCTGCTCAATGGGCGGCTGAAGCGGCTGAAGGCGGACGAGCATTCGCTCAAGGCCGTCATCGCGGAGCTGATCTCCGCGACCGAGATCGCCGAGCGCGCGATCGGCGGCCTCAAGCTCGCGGTGCGCGACGTCAACGACAATCTCGGCAATCAGCTCGCCGCCGCGACGCAGATGTCGGACCAGCTGAAGAAGCAGCTCGCCGAGAGCGACGGCGTGGTCCGCCGGCTGTCGCGGATCGCG
>JBARNF010000294.1:0-1887 GCA_049802835.1 Bradyrhizobium sp. | reverse complement strand
ATGGAACATGCTCGAAACATTGTCCCTATGCCCGACACGACTCATCGGTAAACTCAGCGTCGCTTAACCGGGCAAGGCCACCTGGGCAGTTACGCGAAGCGACGCAATCCAGAGCCACAGGGGGATTCTGGATTGCTTCGTCGCTCTGCTCCTCGCAATGACGTTGAACTACGAGCCATCATCTCATCATCGTCCGTTCGCGTCACACCGGCCGGTGCAGCACCGGCCGCGTCCACGAGAATGACCGCCGGCCGCGCTTGAGGCCCCACAGCGGCTGCGCCAAGGTCGCCACTGCTTCCGTCGGCGTCGCCGCGTCGATGCAGACGAGATCGGCCGGCGCGCCGACCCTGATGCCGTAGTCATCGAGCCGCATCAACCTGGCCGCATCATGCGTGACCATGTCGAGGCAGCCGGCCAGGTGATCCGGCCGCGAGACGTGGCAGACATTGGCGTACAAATTGGCCATCCGGATCAGCGAACCGTCGCCATAGGGCGTGAACGGGTTGAGCACGTTGTTGGTCGAGAGCGAGCAGGTCACGCCTCGCGCGCGCAACGGCTCCAGCGGCACCACGCCGCGCGGGATCGCGTGATCGTGCCGGCGGCCCATCAGATGCAGGTCGGTCGAGGGCAGCACCGTGACCGCGACGCCGGCATTGGCAAGCTGCGTCGCGATCGCATTGAAGCGCTCCGGCGGCAGCAGCGACAGCTGCGTGACATGGCCGACCGCGACGCGGCCGCCCCAGCCGTATTCCTCGGTCTTGCGGCAGACATATTCGATCTGCATGCCGTCCAGCGTCTCGGCGAGATCGAGATGCATGTCGATATCGACGTCGAACTCGCGCGCGATCGCAAAAATGCGATCGATCTGCGCCGGCGGATCGGTGTCGAAATAGGGCGCGGCACCGATGCTGCGCGCGCCGCGGCGCAGGCCCTCGATCAGCAATTCTTCGGTGCCCGGATAGTTCGTCAGCCCTTCCTGCGGAAACACGCAGATCTCGATGTCGACCGCCCAAGCGTAGTCGCGCGCGAGCCGCTGGATGGCATCGAAGCCGGTGAAGCCGATGCCGGGATCGAGTTCGACATGGGTGCGCATGCGCATGGTGCCGTAGCTGACGCAACGCTCCACGGTCTGCTTCGCCCTGGCGTAGACGTCATCGGCCGTGAAGTTGCGCTTCGCCGCCGCAGTCTCGCGCACGGCCTCGGCCACGGTGCCTTCCCTGATCGTGCAGCGGTCGAGGATGCAGGTCTTGTCGAGATGGATGTGGGTCTCGATCAAGCCGGGCAGGACGAGGCAATTCTCGGCGTCGCGCTCCTCGCCGTCGGCCCGCAAGGACGGCGCGATCGCCAAGATGATGCCGTTGGCGATGCCGATGTCGGCGCGACGCAGCTCACTTTGCTGCGCCAGCACCGCATTGCGAATGATCAGGTCCATGCCGCCGTTGCCGTCGAGGATTCCATCTGCGCGCCAAGCTGGCGGGCCGGCCCACAAAAGGCAAGCGTCATGCCAGGGGCGGCCGCCACGGGACCTCCGACCGGATCCGAAACCATTCGTTTACAAATAAGCGGCCACCCGGGACCACTTGTTTGGCGGGGAGAAACTGCTATATTGGTGCATGGAAAACGTGAACGCGTTCTGCTCAGGCCCGTCGTCAAGGCGGGCCGTTGCCGTTTTGGGGGTCGCTGTCCGATGACTCGCTCCAACCGTACGGATCACATCCGCCTGACCTCGCACCCGGTGCCAGGCGCCAAGCATAATTTCCCGCTCCACTGGGGCGCCGAAAGCGCGCGCGAGCGCGGCCCCATCATCGGCACGGTGTCGCGTCCGCAGGACCGCAACGTCATCGGCAGCCATGGCGGCTCCTACACGGTCTACCGCGCGCTCGCGGT
>JBARNF010000293.1:0-16124 GCA_049802835.1 Bradyrhizobium sp. | reverse complement strand
GTTTTGCGTCGCGCAGCGCCGCCGCGGCGGCGCGTTCAAACAGGTGCGCATCCGCGGGCTGTCCTGCAAGCAGCGCTTCGGCCTCATGGGGCCGCCACGGCTTGGCGGCGACGCCGCCGAGCGCCAGACGCGCCTGCTTGATGCTGCCGTTCTCGATCACGAGACCGGCTGCCGCCGACACGATCGCGAACGCATAGGAATTGCGCTCGCGGACCTTTAGATAACGCGCATGCTTTGCGAAGGCGCGGGCTGCGGCCGGCAGCCGGATCGCCGTGATGATCTCACCGGGTGTAAGCGCGGTCTCGTGCTCCGGCGTGGTGCCGGGCAACAGATGCAGCGCCTCCAGCGTGACCTCGCGCCGGCCCGCTTTGCCTTCGATCTCGACCACGGCATCGAATGCCGCCAGCGGCACGCAGAAATCGGACGGGTTGGTGGCGATGCAGGCCTCGCTCCAGCCCAGTACCGCATGCTGGTGATTGTCGCCGCCGCGGGCGTCGCAGCCGGCTCCCGGCGTCCGCTTGTTGCAGGCCGAGGCCGGATCATAGAAATAGGCGCAGCGCGTCCGCTGCAGCAGATTGCCGCCGACGGTGGCGGCATTGCGCAGCTGTGCCGAGGCGCCGGACAGCAGCGCTTCGGCGACGGCGGGAAAGTCATGCGCGAAGTCCGCGTCATGGGCGAGGTCGGCATTGCGCACCAGCGCGCCGATCCTGACGTCGCCATTGCCGAGCTTGTCGACACGCTTGAGCTCGCCGAGCTGCGAGATGTCGACCAGCCGCGCCGGCCTGACGACATTGCCCTTCATCAGGTCGAGCAAATTGGTCCCGGAGGCGAGATAGGCCGCGCCGGGCGCGCTGGCCGCCGTGATCGCGTCCGCGACCGTCGACGGTCTCACATAATCGAACCGGTTCATGCCGCGCGCTCCGTCTTGTCGATCAGCTGCGCCTGCGCGTCCAAAACCGCCTCGACGATGCCGACATAGGCGCTGCACCGGCACAGATTGCCGCTCATGCCTTCGCGCACGCGTTCCGCGTCGGCGCCGGCCTGGCCTTCATTGATGAGGCCGACCGCGCTCATGATCTGGCCGGGCGTGCAGAACCCGCATTGCAGAGCATCGTGCGCGATGAAGGCCTCCTGCACCGGGTGCAATTGGTCGCCACGGGCCAGCCCTTCGATGGTGGTGATCGCGGCGCCGTCGAGACTGGCGGCCAGCGTCAGGCAGGAATTGATGCGGCGTCCGTCGACGAGGACGGTGCAGGCACCGCACTGGCCGCGGTCGCAGCCTTTCTTGGTGCCGGGAAGGTGGAGGCGCTCGCGCAGCAGGTCGAGCAGGGTGACGCGGGGGTCGTCGAGCGCAAGCGTTCGCGGCTCACCGTTGACGGTGAGTCTGACAGTCAGATTCATGCGTTGTTCCGATCGAAGCGATGGCCTAATCGGATCGCAGCGGGCACAGCCTTACGGGCGGTGGTCCGTCCAGATCCAGCGACCGCGGGGCGAGCAAGGGAGTAGCCGTCCCCGGGTGGCAGGTCTATTTATACGGAGGAGTCCTCCGTTTAGCAAGGGTGCAGTGCACGGAGCCGATCAAGAGCTGGTGAGATGGAGACGAAACCACAAGAGCAGACGCGCAAGCCGCGCGCAGATGCGGTGCGAAACCGCGAGCGCGTGCTGCATGCAGCCAAGCTGGTGTTCTCCGCCGGCGGCTCCGATGCGAGCCTCGAGGCGGTGGCACGGCAGGCCGGCGTCGGCATCGGCACGCTCTATCGCCACTTCCCGACCCGCGAGGATCTGTTCGAGGCGGTCTATCGCCGCGAGGTCGAGCAGCTCTCCGAGCTCGCCGAGGAGCTGAAGAGCGAGCCGTCGCCGGTCGAAGCGCTCAGGCGCTGGCTGCGCTCGACGGTGCAGTTTGTTGCCACCAAGAAGGGCATGATGGCGGCGCTTGCGATCGTCATGAACGCAAACTCCGAGCTCGCGGCCTATTCGCATGGCCATCTCACCCGCTCCATCGGCGCGCTGCTGACGCGCGCCGTCGAGGCCGGCGAGATCCGCAACGACATCAGCGCCGACGACGTCCTGCGGGCGCTGATCGGCATGTGCTACATGCACGACCAGACCGGCTGGCAGCAGAGCGTGCTGCGGCTGCTCGATGTGTTCGTGGATGGGCTGAGGGTGACGCGAGCTGGCGGAGCTCCTCAACCGAACTAATGCTTGCTGATCCGGCTGGCGTCGTACGATACATTAAAATGACGAAGCAGACCTACCGTGAAGGCACTGTCTTTCTTATCCCTCTCCGGGACGGAGGATTCGCGCGTGGGATCGTTGCCCGCACGCCATTCAGAGCCCGCCGCATTCTGCTCGGCTACTTTTTCGGACCGCGACTGGCATCGCCCGACGATGCATCCTTCAAGGATATCACTCCTGAGCAGGCCGTGCTATGCGTTCGCTGCGGAGATCTCGGTCTGCACGACGGCGCATGGCCCATCCTAAGTGTTCATCCTGAGTGGGAGCGTTCGAGCTGGCCATTTCCCGATTTCGTTCGGCGGGATCCATTGATCTCGCGCGCGTATCTCGTCCGCTATTCGGATACGGATCCACGGAAGAGAGAGTTCGAACGGCCGATCGATCCTGCCTGCGACTTGCCCGCAGACGACCTTTGGGGATCGGGCGCAGTCGAACTGAGATTGACCAAGCTGCTCAGTGGTCGCTCTGGATGAGCTCATCAGCCGGTGTGGTCCCGATCACGTCGCTCTCCCCGCCGTCATTCCGGGGCGCGCGTCAGCGCGAGCCCGGAATCCATAACCACGACTTTTGCCGAGCCGCGCGGTGCGTAACTGGCGTCCCGCACGCGGCGCAGAATTTCGCGCGCGATGTTCTCAAGGGCTTCCCGCACGACGTGCACGGCGGGCCGTAAAGGCTCCGTCGGTGATGCCAGAGCGCATTGATGTTCGTCTCGCGAAAGCCGGTCATCTCCCAATAGTGCTGCAGGGCTCCATTGTTATCGATGGCCGCGATGGCTTGCTGGAGAGTGCTGTCGTTGACCTGCCGATGCTCCTTGATCTATTGAAGCCGGCTCATCAGAAGCGGCTCGATCTCTGCCCACTCCTGCTCGTCGAGCATCGGGAGCTCGATCCTGCAGCGCCAGCAATAGACCGCTGTTGCCATCTCACCCCCGCAGCCACTCCACCAGCGCCTGCGCCGTTTCCTCCGGCTGCTCGGGTTGCGGCAGGTGACCGCAATGGTCGAGCACGACCAGCCAGCTGCCGGCGATCTCGTCGGCCATCTCCTTCGACAGGCTGTTCGGGATGGTGTTGTCGGTGTCTCCGGTCAGGATCAGGGTCGGACAGCGGATTGCGGTCAAGGTCGGCCGAGAGTCCGGCCGCGCCATCACCGCGGTCTGCTGCCGGACGAAGCCCTCGACGCCGACCTCATTGGCCATGTCATGCACGAGCTGGCGCAAATGCGGATCATCCTGGCGCGAGGGATGGACGAAGCCCGCGAACAGCTCGTCGACCACGCCGTGATAATCGCCGTCCTTGGCGCGCGTGATCATGGTGCGGCGCCGCGCGCTGGCCTCCGGCGTGTCGGGCCGCGCCTGGGTGTTGATCAGCGCCAGCCGGCCGACGCGCTCCGGCGCCTGGCGCATGATCTCGAAGGCGATGTAACCGCCCATCGAGTGGCCGGCGAGCGCGAAGCGCGGCGGCGCCTCGGCCAGGATACGACGTGCGATCGATGCCATGCCGTCATCGCGGATGTGGTTGGCGACCATGACCGGCCCGAGCCGCCACAGCGCCGGGATCACGGGGGCATAGATGCGGGGTGACGAGATCAGTCCGGGCACCAGCACGAGCGGCAGCGCATCAGTCATGGCTTCTCCCCTGGAACCGCGTTTCCCGTGTAGACCGGGTGTCTTCCACCCAATGCGCCATTTACGCGCGAGACGCCGTCGATGTCCAACGAAGTCCTCCGGTTCGAACTGCGTCGCCAGAGCGACGATCTCGTCTATCGGTTCACGCGTATGACCCGTGCCGACGGCAGCATCGGCTTCAAGCGTGCCGACGGGGACTATTGGATCGCGCGGAGCCGGACTGGGGCTGGGTGGCGTGGGACGACAGCTCGCAGACCTGCATGGGCCGTCCGTGGCACGTGCTGCCCAGGGACCAGGGCGGATCAGGGCGCAGCTCCGCCCGAAGGCGACTGGGTCAGCCGCAAGGGCGCGAAGTCCTATGTCTACAGCTTGACCCATCTACGATGAGGGGCGCAATGCGCTGCCTGCGCCCCTACGTCGTGCGCCTTCGCCGATGACCCCCAGGGATTGTGCGTGATCGCCGGTCGAGGCCCTTGTCGCGCAGGATCGCCGGGGCAAGCCGCGTTCGCGGCTTTCCCGTGGCATCGGAGATCGCGTGCGCGAACAGGGGCGGATCTAACAACTTCCGATCAGTTCAGGTTACCGGCATGACAGCGCGATGTTACCTGCGTGTCACTTGCAATAGTGGCGCTGCAGCTTTGGCGCCACGACATGATCACGTCCATGGCAGGCGCTCGCCGGGCCCCGCCGCTGTGGCTCCGAATTTATTAGTCGCGGTAGTGGATGGCTCTCGCCAGATTTCGACCATAAGTCGGGGCGCAACTGATGGATGGCAGTTTGTTTGTCGAACTACTTCAAGCTTCGGCGCGCCCGTGATCGCTGTGATGCTTCGATGACGGCGAGATCCGGCTCCGTGGCCGACGACGTCGTGCAGGCGACTCGGCGAACGCTGGCGCGACTTCGCCGCGCATGTTGATGATCTTGCGAGATGTCCCGTCGTTGATGCGGACGCGCTCGTTCGGGGCACGTCATGCCCGGCGTGTTCACACGATGCTGCGCCGCGGATCGCGGACGTTGCGATGCAGCTCAGCGCGCCGCAGGTGGAGTGGCTAGGGCCGATAGTGCGATCGGAAGCGGCTTGGCCGCGCAGGACTCGTCGCCGCGCGGATGCGCGCGATCTCGCGCACGGCCCGGCATTGCCTGCGCCGCTTCATCTGAAGCCGGCGCGGATCGTTTCGGCTAGACGAGCAGGGGCTGAACGGTCGCCGCGAGCTTCTTCAGGAGCGGCAGAAAACGCTCCTTCATTTCGTCGATGCTGATGCGATCGACATGGCCGCCGATATTGGCGGCGGCGACGATGCCGCCATCGTAACGGCGGATCGGCACGGAAATAGAGCGGAAGCCTTGCTCGGCTTCGCCGTCGACCAGGGAATATCCGTCGCTGCGGACGGCGATGATCGATGCGATCAGCGCCGCCTTGTCGGTGATCGTCTGTGGTGTCATCGCGGTGAGGGATATGTGCTCGACCGTCTGACGTAGCTGATCGTCCGGCATCCGGCTCAACAGCGCGCGCCCGACCGAGCTGCAGAAGGCGGGTAGTCGATAGCCGATTTCGAGGCCCGTGGAGAACATCCGCGTCGGCGTCGCACGCGCAATGAATACGACCTCGTCACCGTCGAGAACGGCGAGCGAGCAGACCTCGCGGGCCTCCGTGGCCGTAACGTCCATCAACGGCTGCATCACCGTATTGATCTGATTGGATGCGAGATAGCTCGACGCCAGCAGCAGCACCCGCGGCGTCAGCGAGAACAGCCGGTCGTCGCCGTGGACGAAGCCCGACGCCTTCAACGTCAGAAGGATGCGTCGGACGGTGGCGCGTGCAAGGCCTGTGAGCTCCGCGGCCTTGCTCAAGGTCATCGGCCGGCCCTCGCGACTGAAGGCCTGTATGACGCGCAGACCGCGATCGAGCGCCTCGACGAACTCGGGTCCGTCGCCGCGCGCCAGCTTCTTCTCCTCATCAGTCCGCTTCAGTTTAGGCATCGGCCTGACACGATCCGTTGTTGTTGTTTTGGGCCGCTGTGAAGCCGCTGTCCGCCTGCCCTTCGGCTTCGGTTGTAGCTTTTTCACTTGCGCTCCTCCCTGTTTAAAGCGAATCTAATCGAGGCGAACATATGTTCGTCTAGCGCACATTGTGCGATGATCGCATGACGCCCAACGCCCGACTTGCGACGGAACAGGAGAGACGGCCATCATGATGAGCCATGAGCAGAACGACCTGATCACGCGCATCGGACACGCCGCGCCTGCCGGTAAACTAATGAGGATGTACTGGCAACCGGCCGCGTTGGTGGACGAGCTCGCGGGCGAACGCCCGATCCGCGCGGTCAAGCTGCTCGGCCAGCATTTCGTTCTCTTCAAGGATGAGCTGGGCCGTTACGGACTACTCGACCGCGATTGTCCGCATCGCGGTGCCGATCTCGCTTTCGGGCGGCTCGAGCATGGCGGCCTGCGCTGCGCTTTCCATGGTTGGCTGTTCGACGTCGACGGTCAGTGCCTGGAGACCCCCGCGGAACCGGCCGGTTCGCCGCTGTGCAACAACGTCAGGCAGCGCGCTTATCCCGTGGTCGAGAAGGGCGGCATCCTCTGGGCCTGGCTCGGCGACGGCGCAGCCCCGGCGTTCCCGGACCTCGACTGCTTCACCGCGCCGGACGCCTACACCTTCGCCTTCAAGGGCCTGATCGAGTGCAACTGGCTGCAGGCGCTGGAGGTCGGCATCGATCCGGCGCACGCCTCGTTCCTGCATCGCTTCTTCGAGGACGAAGATACGTCCACGGCGTACGGCAAGCAGTTCCGCGGCGCGTCCGCCGACAGCGAGCTGCCGATGACCAAGGTGCTGCGTGAGTATGATCGTCCGATCATCAATGTCGAGCGCACCGAATACGGCCTGCGCATCGTCGCGCTGCGCGAGATCGATGCCGAGCGCACCCATGTGCGCGTCACCAATCAGCTGTTCCCGCATGCCTTCGTGATCCCGATGAGCACGGAGATGACGATCACGCAGTGGCACGTGCCGGTCGACGACGAGAGCTGCTACTGGTACGCGATCTTCACCAGCTATGGTGCGCCGGTCGACAGAGCGAAGATGCGGGCGCAGCGGCTCGAGCTCTATGAGCTGCCGGAGTATCGTTCGCGCAAGAACAGCAGCAACGACTACGGCTTCGATCCGCACGAGCAGGCGACCGCGACCTATACCGGCATGGGCAACGACATCAACGTCCATGACCAATGGGCGGTGGAGTCGATGGGGCGGATCCAGGACCGGACCCGCGAGCATCTCGGCCAGTCCGACAAGGCCATCATCCAATATCGCCGGCTGCTGCGCGAGCAGATCGAGAAGGTCGCGAGCGGCGAGCGGCCGATGCTGCATCTCGACGCCGCCGAGGCGCGCAGCGTGCAGGGCCCGGCGACGATGGACGGCATCGGTCCGACGCGCGGCTGGGAGACCTATTGGATGGAGGTCGACGTCCGCCGCCGCCGCAACGCGCCCTGGGCAGCACCTGTGCCGGCGGATATCGTCCGGCTCGCGCCGCATCTGAGCGCTGCGGAGTGATGGCAGTCGTGAGTGCGCATATGTTCTTCGGTGTAGTTGGCGAACTCTTGCCCCGAGCGCAGTGCGCTCCCTCTCCCCGTCCTTCACGGGGAGTGGGTTGGGGTGAGGGGCAGACGCACGGGAAGTTTGAGTGGTTGGACCTGTACCCCCTCACCCGGATTGCATCTGACGATGCAATCCGACCTCTCCCCGCAGGCGGGGAGAGGTTACGGCGCGCGCGCCGGAAGACCGCGCAAACGATCTCACATCTTAGCAATGCATCACGGAGCCATCGTTGAGTTTCGTCCAAAAGCATCGGCTGTGGACCGCCGAACAGGCCGAAGCCGCGGTCCGCATGCGCCGCCTCGCCGAGGAGCAGGGCCTCAACACCATCCGCCTCTCGTTCCCCGATCAGCACGGCATCCTGCGCGGCAAGACGCTCACCGTCGACGCCGCGCTGTCCTCGCTGGAAGACGGCTGCTCGATCACGACGACCTTGCTCGCCAAGGACACCTCGCACCGCACCGTGTTTCCGGTGTTCACGGCGGGCGGCGGGTTCGGGA
The DNA here is from genome assembly GCA_049802835.1 of Bradyrhizobium sp. Lineage (GTDB taxonomy): Bacteria > Pseudomonadota > Alphaproteobacteria > Rhizobiales > Xanthobacteraceae > Bradyrhizobium. The sequence continues at coordinate 8,173 of JBARNF010000293.1, read as the reverse complement.
TGGCCGAGATGCAGGGCGGCAGCGATGCGCTGATGGTCGCCGATCCCACAACGTTCCGTGTGCTGCCATGGGCACCCGGCACCGGCTGGGTGCTGTGCGATCTGTATTTCGCGAACGGCGCGCCCGTGCCGTTCGCCACCCGTAATCTCTATCGGACGGCGCTGGCGATGCTCGATCAGCGCGGTTATCAGTTCAAGGCCGGCCTCGAGATCGAGTGCCACATCTTCAAGGTCGAGGATCCCAGGCTTGCGCCCGGTGATGCCGGCTCGCCCGGTCAGCCCGGCGTGCCGCCGGCGGTGAGCCTGCTGACCCAGGGCTATCAGTATCTCACCGAGCAGCGCTTCGATCAGATGGAGCCGGCGCTCGAGATCATCAGGGCCAACCTCACCGCGCTCGGTCTGCCCCTGCGCTCGATCGAGCTCGAATACGGCCCGAGCCAGTGCGAGTTCGTGCTGCAGCCCGGCATCGGGCTGGAGCCTGCGGACACAATGGTGCTGTTCAGGAGCGCCGTGAAGCAGATCGCGCAGCGTCATGGCTATCACGCCACCTTCATGTGCCGGCCGCGCATCCCCAACGTGATGTCATCAGGCTGGCATCTGCATCAGTCGCTGGTGGCGCGCGACGGCAGCAACGCTTTCATGACGGAGGACGCCGAAGGCCTGTCCGCGCTCGGCCGCCACTACATGGCCGGCTTGCTCACGCATGCGCGCGCCGCCGCCGTGTTCTCGACGCCGACCATCAACGGCTACCGGCGCTATCGGTCCTATTCGCTGGCACCGGACCGTGCCATCTGGGGGCGCGACAATCGCGGCGTCATGATCCGCGTACTTGGCGGTCCCGGCGACCGCGCCACGCGCCTGGAGAACCGCATCGGCGAGCCCGCCGCCAATCCCTATCTCTACATGGCCTCCCAGATCGCAGCCGGCCTCGACGGCATCGATCGCATGCTCGATCCCGGCCCGTCGGCCGACGTGCCCTATGAGACCAAGGCTGATCTGCTGCCGAAATCTCTGGGCGAAGCGGTCGATGCGCTGAAGAACGACGCGTTCTTCCGCACAGCCTTCGGCGCCACCTTCATCGACTACTACACCTTTCTAAAGACCGCCGAGATCGAGCGCTTCCAGGCGGAGGTGTCCGACTGGGAGCAACGCGAATATTTCGAGATGTTTTGATGCGGCGGCCTCACACGCTGCGGGTCAGCCCGCCGTCGACGCGGATGTTCTGGCCGGTGATGTAGGCGGCGCCGTCGGAGGCGAGAAAGGCGATGGTCGCGGCGATCTCCTCGGACTTGCCGTAGCGGCCCATCGGCACCGTGCTGCGGCGCTCCTCGGTGGCCGGCAGGCTGTCGATCCAGCCCGGCAGCACGTTGTTCATGCGGATGTTGTCGGCCGCGTAGGTGTCGGTGAAGATCTTGGTGAAGCTGGCGAGCCCGGCGCGGAACACCGCCGAGGTGGGAAACATCGCCGATGGCTCGAAGGTCCAGGCGGTCGAGATGTTGATGATGGCGCCGCCCTTCTGCGCCTGCATGACCGGCGTGACCAGGCGCGTGGGGCGAATCACGTTGAGCAGGTAGGTGTCGAGCCCGCCGTGCCACTGCTCGTCGGTCAGCTCCAGGATCGGCGCGCGCGGGCCGTGGCCGGCGCTGTTGACGAGCACGTCGATGCGGCCCCAGCGACTCATGGCGCCGTCGACGAGGCGCTTCAGATCATCGTTGGATTTGTTCGAGCCCGTGATGCCGAGGCCGCCGAGCTCGGCCGCCAGTGCCTCGCCCTTGCCCGACGATGACAGGATCGCAACGTGGAATCCATCTGCGGCAAGACGGCGCGCAGCGGCCGCGCCGATGCCGCTGCCGCCCGCGGTGACCAGTGCGACGCGTTGTGTGGCCATGACGATGACTCCTGCCTTGTAAGGATGATGCCGGCCGCGATGTAGCGCATTCCGCCCGACAGCGTCGAGCACCCGGGGTATTCGAATAGCCCTGGAATGTGTTCCCGCAAACCGCGTCGCTTGTTCGTGAGCACCGGCCCGGCTCCGTTCACGACGAGCGATGCGCATTGCCGCGTTGCGGGAACCCGATCCCATCTTGCGGCATATCGAAGGGCAGCATCGGCGCGAGGCCGGTTGCGGCCCGACGATACGTCTCACGTATCCGGGAAGGGCGGAGCAGGGAAAGATGTTAGAACACAAGCCGCAGCGCGATCGTGCGGTCGTCGACAGCGGCGACACGGCCGATCTGTCGTCGGAACGCCACGACATCTTCTTCGCCGCCGTCGAGACGACGCGGATGCCGATGATCGTCACCGATCCGCGCCAGAACGACAATCCGATCCTGTTTGCCAACCGGGCCTTTCTCGAAATGACAGGCTACAGCCCCGGCGAGATCGTCGGCGCCAATTGCCGCTTCCTGCAAGGGCCCGATACCGACCGCGACACCATCGCCGCCATTCGCAGCGCGATCGCCAACCGCCAGGACATCGCGGTCGAGATTCTCAGTTATCGCAAGAACGGCGCTGCGTTCTGGAACGCGCTGTTCATCAGTCCCGTCTACAATCGCGATGGCGACCTCGTCTATTTCTTCGCCTCGCAGCTCGACGTGTCGCGCCGCCGCGACGCCGAGAGCGCGCTGATCCAGTCACAGAAGATGGAGGCGATCGGCCAGCTCACCGGCGGCATCGCGCACGACTTCAACAACATTCTTCAGGTCATCATCGGCTACACCGAGACCCTGCAGGGCGCCGTCGCCGAGCTCGCCCCGCGGCATACGCTCGGCGAAAGCGTGCGCATCATCGTCAAGGCGCAGCCGGGGCTGTGGAACAGCCGGGTCGACCAGACCCAGGCGGAGGTTGCGCTGCTCAATCTGTTCGTCAATGCCCGCGATGCGATGCCCGATGGCGGCACGCTGACCATCCGCACCGAGAACAAGGAAATCGCCGAGGAGGACATCGTGCAGTTCGGCGTGCCCAAGGGCGGACGCTATGTCGCACTGAAAGTGTCCGACGACGGCGTCGGCATTCCGCACCACATCCTCACGCGCGTCGCCGAGCCGTTCTTCACCACCAAGGAGGAGGGCAAGGGCACCGGCCTCGGCCTTGCGATGGTCTATGGCTTCACCCGGCAGTCCGGCGGCAGCACCTATATCTACAGCGAGGTCGGGCTCGGCACGACCGTGCAGCTCTTGTTTCCGGCGACCGAGCAGGAGATCGTCGCGCCGTCGGTGCGTCCACAGATGGCGATGGATCGCACCGGCAGCGAGCGCATCCTGATCGTCGAGGAGCGCCGGGAGGTGGCCGAGCTCGCGCGTTCGATCCTGGAGGACTTCGGCTATCGCACCGAGCTCGCCGCCAATGCGCATGCGGCATTGGAGCTGCTGGATTCCTCGGTCCGTTTCGACCTGCTGTTCACCGATCTCGTGATGCCCGGCGGCATGAACGGCACCGTGCTGGCGCGCGAGGTGCGCAAGCGCCAGCCGAAGCTGAAGGTGCTGCTGACAACCGGCTATTCCGATGCCGCGGTCGAGCGCGCCGATGCCAACATCGGTGAGTTCGAGATCATCAACAAGCCGTACCGGCGCACCGACCTGGTCCGTCGTGTCCGGCAGCTGCTCGACGGTCCGACCGGCGTGACCTGATGCGCCGCTTGACCAGGCGAGTCCTCGCGTCGAAAGTCGGTCCGCAGAGCGGAGATCCAACCATGCGCCACGTGACGAGGCAGACAGCGGCCGATGCGCCGGCCGTTCAGGCGCGCAGCGAGCCGCGCGAGCCCGGCGTGGTCGCGGCCGGGGTCTATGCCAACGGCCATCGCGTCGCCGACATTCCGATCGAGGACGCCGGCGCCTGGAGCAAGCGGCCGGACCACGTGGTGTGGATCGGGCTGCACGAGCCGGATGGCGTGCTGCTGCAGCGCGTCGCCGATCAGTTCGGCTTGCATGAGCTCGCGATCGAGGACGCCTCCAAGGCGCATCAGCAGCCCAAGGTCGAGCGCTATGGCGACGCGCTGTTCATCGTCGCGCGCACCGCGCAGCTCGTCGACGGACACATCGTGTTCGGCGAGACGCATATCTTCGTCGGTCCGGGCTTCGTCGTCTCGGTGCGCCACGGCGCCTCGACCTCCTATGGCGCGGTGCGCGAGCGCTGCGAATCCTGTCCGGGTTCGCTCGCCAAGGGCGAGGACTACATCCTCTATGCGATCCTCGACTTCATCGTCGACAATTACCGTCCGGTCACCGAGAGCATCATGGCCGAGGTGGAGACGCTGGAAGAGGTGGTGCTGGAGCGGCCGCTGGCGCGCGACGAGGTCGACCGGCTGTATCGTCTGAGGCGCGACCTGCTGCGGCTGCGCCGCGCCGTCGGCCCCGTGGTCGATGTCTGCAAGCGGCTGGAGCATGTCGACAACGTCGCGATCGACGCCGAGATGGCGCCGCTGTTCCGCGACGTGCTCGACCATGCCAAGCGCGCCGAGGAGGACGCGGACTCGCTGCGCGAAATCCTCGCCTTCGTGTTCGAGGCCAGCATGATGGCCGGCCAGGCGCAGCAGACCGACATCGCCCGCCGCCTCACCGCCTGGGCCGCGATCCTGGCGGTGCCGACCGCGGTCGCCGGCATCTACGGCATGAACTTCGAGCACATGCCGGAACTGAAATGGCACTACGGCTACTACGCCGTGCTCGGCTTCATCGCCACGGTGTGCAGCGTGCTGTATTGGCAGTTCCGCAAGCGGGGCTGGCTGTGAGAGGCCTTACCTCTCGCCGCTTGCTCGGTCCTTCTCACCTCGCCCCGCTTGCGGGGAAGAGGTCGGATCGCATCGTAAGATGCGATCCGGGTGAGGGGGTACAGGTCTAACGGTATGCACCACCCGTGCGTCGGCCCCTCACCCCCACCCTCTCCCCGTGAAGAACGGGGAGAGGGAGCGCAGCCAGTCCGCGGCGGCGGATCCGCTCCATCAACAAACACTATCCCTTCACGAACTGCCGATAGTCCGGCTCGCGGTGGAACCAGAACTCGTAGCCGCCGACGGCTTTCTGCATCGCGACGTCGTGGATCGGCTGGTTGAGCGGGATCACCGGCACCTCGCGTATGCACAGCGCAATGAAGTCCTTCACCGTGTTCTCATACTCCGCGGCATCCGTGGTGAAGCGGGCCTTCTCGATCAGCGCGTCCATCTCCTTGCTCTGATACGACGAGATGTTGAAGATCGAATTGCGGCCGTGGAAATTCCAATAGAAGTAGTATTCGGGATAGTCGAGCCAGCCGCTGAATCTGTTCAGCGCCATCGGCAGCTCCTTCTTGTTGAGCGTCGTGCGCCAGTTGGCGCCGGGGATCTTGTCGATGCCAGCCTTGATGCCGATCTTGGCGAGGCTCTCCTGGATCAGGATCGCGGTGGGCTCGCCGACCGTCGCGGTGCCTGCGTCCAGCGACAGCGTGGTCTCCAGGCCCTGCGCGAAGCCGGCCTCCTTCATCAGCGCCTTGGCCTTGTCGAGATCGGTCGCGTAGGGGAACGGCTGCGGCCACACCGGCTTGGTCACCTCGGCTGCGCCGCCATACATCGGGACGGCGCGGCCGAAGAAGGCGCTGCTCTGGATCTGCTCATAGGGCATCGCCCAGGCGATCGCCTGGCGCAGCTTGGCATTGTCGAATGGCGGCTTCGCGGTGTTGAGTGCGACATACCACAGCGCGTTGGGGATCGGCACGCCGGTCACCTTGACCTTGCCCTCCTTGATCAACTGGTCGAAATCGCGCGGCGCAAAGCCGCTCGACAGATCGGCATCGCCCCGCTCCAGCATGGCGCGACGGGTGCCGGCGGAGGGAATGTCGCGCGTGACCACGCGCCTGATCTTCGGCAGCGGGCCGCACTTCCAATTGTCGAACCGACTCAGCACGGTCTCGGTGCCCGGCTTCCAGCTCTCGACCTTGTAGGCGCCGCCGCCGGCCTCGTTGTTCTTCAGCCAGGCCTGCGCCCACGGGTCCTCCGCCGTCGCGTTCTTCCTGGCGAGCTCCGAATTGATGATGAAGGGCACGACCACCGCGACGTTGAACAGCAGCATCTTGTCCTTGCGGATGTAGTCGATGCGGAAGCTGTGGTCGTCGACGGCTGTGAACTGCTCCGGCTTCTCCAGCGAGCCCGCCGACATCTGGAAGGTCGGAAAGCCGCCGACCGAGACGGCGCGGTCGAACGACCATTTGACGTCTTTCGCCGTCACCGGCGTGCCGTCGTGGAAGGTCGCATCCTTGCGCAGCTTGAAAGTGCAGGACATCCCGTCCGCGGCGACCTCCCAGCTCTCGGCGAGCTCCGGCGCGAGCACGGCGCGGTCGTATGAGGTGGTGCCGTCGGGCAGCGTCTTCGCCGCGTAGCTCAGCAGCCGGTCGTAGCAGTTCCAGGCCAGCCCGTTCACGGTCTGGTTCGAGCCCACACCCTGCATGTCCAGCGAGTTCGGCCCGAGCTCCTGCACCACCAGCAGCGTCTCGGCGCGTCCCTGCGACCAGGCCATGCCGGGCGCCAGCGTAGCGAGCCCGGCGATGCTGAACCCGCCGAGCATGACGTTGCGGCGTGTGAAATCGAAGTGCGAGCTGCTCATTGGGCCCCCCTGCGGAATGACGATGTTGCCGTCGTCGAGGCAAGGCCCGTGCCAGCATCCGCACGTGCTGGCGGCCGATTGGTCCCGACATTGCGGGCCGCGTTTGCTACGATGGTCCGCAATCACGGTGGAGGCGGGCGATGGCGAGAGACCTCGAAGGCAAGGTGGCGGCCGTGACCGGCGCTGCGTCGGGCATCGGCCTTGCCAGCAGCGAGGCGATGCTGGCGGCGGGTGCACGCGTCGTCATGATCGATCGCGACGCCGCGACGCTGGCGGGCCTGCGCGAGCAGCACGGCGACGCCGTCATGCCGCTCGTCGTCGACCTGCTCGATCGCAGGGATTGCGCCACCTTGCTGCCGCGGGTGCTGGAGGCGGCCGGCCGGCTCGACATCTTCCATGCCAATGCCGGGAGCTATCTCGGCGGCGATCTCGTCGACGCCAGCGGCGATGCGATCGACCGCATGCTGAACCTCAACGTCAATGTCGTCATGAAGAACGTGCGCGACGTCCTGCCGCACATGATCGAGCGCGGGGCGGGCGACATCATCGTCACGAGCTCGCTGGCGGCGCATTTCCCGACGCCGTGGGAGCCGGTCTACGCGTCGTCGAAATGGGCGATCGACTGCTTCGTGCAGACGGTGCGGCGCCAGGTGTTCAAGCACGGCATCCGCGTCGGCGCGATCTCGCCGGGCCCGGTCGTCACCGCGCTGATCGCGGACTGGCCGGCCGAGAAGCTGAAGGACGCGCGCGAATCCGGCAGCCTGCTGGAGCCTACTGAAGTCGCCAGCGTCGTGTTGTTCATGCTGACGCGCCCGCGCGGCATGACCATCCGCGACGTCGTGATGCTGCCGACGAATTTCGATCTGTAGGGCGTCATGGGCCGGCCGTGGCCCGGGCGGCTCTGGCAGGCGGCCCCGTTGAACTACGGAGCCCGCATTAAGCATAGCCTTAACAATCGGAACCTAACGTCAGCCGGCTTCAACCTGGAATTCAATGATGAAGATCGGCCGTCTCTTTGCAATCTCCATGCTTTCGGTCACGGCTCTGGCCGTTCTTCCCGCCGCCCAGGTCGTCATCGAGCAGGTCAGGGCGGTAAGGGACAAGGCGGAAGCGATCAAGACCGTCGAGGCGTTCGGCGCGGTGCTGCTGTTCGCGCAGGATGTCGTCGGCCATCGCGCCCCCTACATCACGCCCATATTCCAGGAAACGCCGGCGACCCCGGCGCAGCTCGAAGGCGTGCGCAAGATCAGGCAGTCGTCCGAGGCCTCCTTGGCCAAGGCGCGCGCGCAACTCGCCAACGTCTCCGACAGTGAGTCGATCGCGCGCAGCCTGGAGCAGGCGGCATCCAAGCTGTCCGGGGTCCTGGCCGCCGTCGACCCCACGCTGAAGCAGCCGCTGAGCGCGCGCGATCAGGCTGCGATCAAGAGCTTTCTCCCCGGCGTGACCCAGGTCGCGATGGCGCTCGAGCCGATCCTGAATCGGCTGCAGAACCGGGTTGCGAATGTCGACGCGTCGCTGACGACGCTGCTCGACGTGGCCCGCACCGCGCAGGACCTGCGCGTCACCGCGGGCGGTCGTGCGGCCGCACTGTCGCCCGCGCTC
>JBARNF010000292.1:0-3996 GCA_049802835.1 Bradyrhizobium sp. | reverse complement strand
CTGGCGATCGGACGCGCTTTTGCCAAGGGCCAGATCGAATGGTCCTATGTCGAGCGCTTCATCACCGCGCCGGTGATCCTGCGCGGCATCGTCAACACCATGATCATGGCGTTGGCGGCCATGGCGCTCGGCATCGCACTCGGCGTGATCGTGGCGATCATGCGGCTGTCGCCCAATCCGGTGCTGAGGTCGGTCGCGGGCGGTTACACCTGGCTGTTCCGCGGCACCCCGCTGATCCTGCAGTTGTTGCTGTGGTTCAACCTCGCGCTGGTTTTCCCGACGATCGGCATTCCCGGTCTGTGGACCGCGCGCGCCGTCGACGTGATGACGCCGTTTCTCGCCGCCCTGCTCGGGCTCGGCATCAACCAGGGCGCCTACACCTCGGAGGTGATGCGGGCCGGCCTGCTGTCGGTCGACATCGGGCAATATGAGGCGGCGCAGGCGATCGGCATGGGACGGCTGCAGGCGCTGCGGCGGATCATCCTGCCGCAGGCGATGCGCGTCGTGATCCCGCCGCTCGGCAACGAGTTCATCGGCCTGGTCAAGGCGACCTCGCTCGCCAGCGTGATCCAGTATCCGGAGGTGCTGCACTCGGCCGAAAACATCTACTACGCCAATTCGCGCGTCATCGAGCTTTTGATCGTCGCGGGGCTCTGGTATCTGCTGGTGGTCTCGATCCTGACGCCGCTACAGATGCTGCTCGAACGCCGCTTCGCCCGCGGCATCGCGCGGGGCGGCCGCTGATGAAGCCCCTGGTCGCCATCCGCCAGCTGAGCAAGCGCTTCGGCGAGTTCCAGGCGCTGAAGCAGGTCTCGCTCGATGTCTTCGAGGGCGAGGTGGTGTGCCTGATCGGCCAGTCCGGCTCCGGCAAGACGACGTTGCTCCGCTGCGTCAACCAGCTGACCACGGCCGACAGCGGCGGCATCTGGCTCGATGGCGAGCTGCTCGGCTTTCGTGAGAACGACGGCCGGCTGCATCGGCTGTCCGAGCGCGAGATCGCGCGGCAGCGCCTCGCCTGTGGCATGGTGTTCCAGCGCTTCAATCTGTTTCCGCACATGACGGCGCTGGAGAACATCATCGAAGGTCCGGTGCAGGTGCAGAAGCGCAGCATTGCCGAAGCAAAGGACGAGGCCATGGCGCTGTTGGGACGGGTCGGCCTCGCGGAGAAGGCGGGCTCCTATCCGTCGCAATTGTCGGGCGGCCAACAGCAGCGCGTCGCGATCGCGCGTGCGCTGGCCATGAAGCCGAAGCTCGTGCTGTTCGACGAGCCGACCTCGGCGCTCGATCCGGAGCTGGTCGGCGAGGTGCTCAGCGTGATGAAGCAACTGGCGACATCGGGTATGACCATGCTGGTCGTAACGCATGAGCTCGGCTTCGCGCGCGAGGTCGCCGACCGCGTGGTCTACATGGACCAGGGCGTAATCGTGGAGAGTGGTCCGGCCGGCGAGGTGCTGCGCGCGCCGCGCGAGGCGCGGACCAAGGCATTTCTGGCTGCTGAAGTGGGGTGACGTGATGGAATTGAAGTCGATTGTGTTGGCCGTCGCTATGAGCGCGGTCGCCGCGAGTACGGCGGTTGCTGCCGAGTTGCCCGCCGACATCAAGCAGAACGGCCTGCGCATCGCCGTGGTGCCGAACTACCCGCCGATGGAGTTCAAGGATCCGGCCACTGCGACCCTGACCGGTTTCGACGTCGGGCTGGGCGAGGCGCTCGCGAGGAAGCTCGGCGTCAAGGCGGTGTGGCAGGAGACGAGCTTCGACCAGCTGATGCCGGGCCTCGCCACGCAGCGCTTCGACATCATCCTGACCGGCATGACCGACTACAAGAGCCGGCAGGATGCGGCGACCTTCATCGACTACTTACGTAGCGGGCCGCGCTTCTTCGTGCAGGCCGCGCGCGCCGCCGAGTTCAAGGAGCCGGCCGCGCTGTGCGGCAAGAAGGTCGGCGCCTCCAGGCGCACCATGTTCCCGAAGGACATCGCGGCCTGGAGCGACAAGAACTGCGGCGCCAGCCCGATCCAGTTCGTCGGCACCGAGGGCTCGGCCGATGCGCGGACGCAGCTGAAGCAGGGCCGCATCGACGCCGCCGTGCAGGGCAACGAGACCTTGCCCTACATCATGGATCTGGAGCCGACCACCTATGTCCCGGTCGGCGAGCCGATCGCGCTGCAATATACCGGGCTCGCGACGCCGGTGAAGGAGACCGCGCTGCAGGAGGCGCTGCGCGGCGCGCTGGAGGCGCTGATCGCCGACGGCAGCTACAAGGCGCTGCTGGCGAAGTGGAAGCTGAGCGACAACGCAGTCGAGAAGGTGCTGATCAATGCTGGACAGTAAGGCGCTCGCGGGCATCCCGGTCGTTCCGGCCAACACGGCGCCGCCGGCGCCGGACTATCCGTGGCCCGAGCCGTACAGAGCGGCGATGTTCCTGTCGTTCGACATCGACGCCGAGAGCGCCTGGACCTCGAAGGATCCGGCGCATGCCGCGCGCCTGGTGACGATGAGTTTCGGCGGCTACGAGGCCCGCGTCGGCACGCCGAAGCTGCTCGAGCTGCTGGCCGAGCTCGACCTCAAGGCGACGTTCTTCATCACCGGCTGGTCGGTCGATGCGCATCCGGCGATGGCCGAGGCGGTGCTGAAGGCGGGCCACGAGATCGGCCATCACGGCTACCATCATCTGCTCCCCGATCCCGGCGATCCCTTCATCATCGAGGAGATCGAGCGCGGCTTCGAGGCGATCCAGCGCCGGCTCGGCATCCGGCCGATCGGCTACCGCGCCCCGTTCGGCGAGTTCTGTGAGGAGCTGCGCGTGGCGCTGGTGCGCCAGGGCATCGTCTACACCTCCTCGTTCCGCGACGACGTCAGGCCCTATCGCCATCGTCTTGCGGACGGCAAGCCGGGCACGATCGAGATCCCGGTGACCGCGAGCTATGACGACTGGATGCACGGCCTGTCGGCGCGGTTCTCGCCGCGCTCGATCTTTCCGAAGGAGCACGTGCTGTCGATGTGGAAGGACGAACTCGACGAGGTCAGAGATTGGGGCGCCATGGTGACCACCGTGCTGCATCCGCAGGTCTCGGGCAGGCCGATGCGCTTCCGGCTGCTGCGCGAGTTCCTGACCTACGCCAAATCCTGCCAGGACGTCTGGATCACGACCGGCGCGGAGATCGCGGCGAGCTACCAGCGCCACGAGGCGGCGGCCGCCTGAACGACACGTCCTTGAGGATTTCTGATGCCGATCTCTCGCCGATGCTTCCTTGGCGCCTCTGCATGCCTGCCGCTGCTGTCGATGCCCGCGATCGTGCGGGCGCAAGCGCAGACGACGCTGCGTTTCGTTCCGGTGATCGATCTCGCCTTTCTCGATCCGATCTTCTCGACCGCGCAGGTGTCGCGCAACCATGGCTTCATGGTCTACGACACGCTCTACGGCATGAACACTGCGCTCGAGGTCTCGCCGCAGATGGTGTCCGGCCACGTCGTTTCCAGCGAAGGCAGGCAATGGGACCTCACGCTGCGCGACGGCCTGTTCTGGCACGACGGCGAGAAGGTGCTGGCGCGCGACTGCACAGCGAGCATCCGGCGCTGGGCCGGCCGTGACGGCTTCGGCGCCGAACTGATCGCGGCAACGGATGAATTGTCCGCGCCGGACGACAGCACCATCCGATTTCGGCTGAAGCGGCCATTCCCGCTGCTGCCGCAGGCGCTCGGCAAGGCCGCGGTGCAGCCGGCCTTCATGATGCCGGAGCGGCTGGCGAGCCAGGATCCGATGAAGGCGCTGACCGAGGTCGTCGGCAGTGGCCCGTTCCGTTTCCTCCGGGATGAGCGGGTGCAGGGCATCCGCAACGTCTATGCGAAGTTCGAGCGCTATCAGCCGCGCGCGGACGGCAAGCCGGATTGGACCGCGGGGCCCAAGATCGTGCACTACGACCGGGTGGTGTGGTCGACGATGCCGGATGCCGGCACCGCGGCGGCCGCGCTACGCACCGACGAGCAGGACTGGCA
>JBARNF010000291.1:0-2925 GCA_049802835.1 Bradyrhizobium sp. | reverse complement strand
CGGAGTATGGATTCTTGCCCTGGAGCACAGAAAAAGCAGCCGCCTCGGCTTTGAGTGCCCGTTTGGCATCCAACCGCGCGAAGGCAACAACGTTCAGCCGTTCTTCACCCATTAATCCCTCCCCCCGAGACAACGGATGGAGGAATTATGGTTAACAATCGGTTCACGGCCGAATAGTGCCGGTCGGACACACCCCCGGACGAATCTGTCGGGTGGCCTAGTTTGAAATTCGGGGTGGCCGAATTCGGCCAGTACCGGGTGCGGGGTGCGGGGTGCGGTCCTGTCCCGCTTCGCCAATCCGCCCGTAGATGGGTTGAGCGTGAGCGAAACCCATCTACAGGGTGATGGACCAGGATGGGTCTGACGTTGCCCGACTCATCCCACGCGCTCACTCCCCCCGCGCCCGGCGGTTGAAGCGCACGCGAATGTCCTCGTAGTCGGCGCGCGCCGCCTTTTCATCGTCAGACGAGGTTTCTCCGCGACACGATGCGTAGGCGTCCATGCGGTCACGGAACGCCAGCATCTGCATGCGGCAGGCGTCGAAATCCTGCATGCCCACGAACGGGATCGTCTCCAGCGCGCAGGCCGGCGCCTCGGGCTTGCTGCACGCGGCCGACGACGGCCCCACCCCGGCGACCGCGGCAAGCAACGCGACGGCGCAAGCAGTCCGCATGTCAGGTCCTCCCGTTACGCCCCATGGGCCTCTCGAGGCTATGATCGCCCATGAGTACCCAGGTGGGCCAGCGCTCCCAACCCTCTCGACCAGTCCCCGGCCGCCGTTTTCCACACCCTTGCCGCGTGGTATGGTGTTCCGCCAACTCAACGGAGGCACAATGGCCATGGCACCCCTAAAACTTGGCGATACCGGCAATATGGTGAAAGCTCTGCAACTCGCCCTGATTGCCCACGGTAATTCGGTGGGCCCGTCCGGCGCAACCGGCACCTTCGACGAGAATACCTTGACCGCCATGGAGGCGTTCCAGGACGGTGCCGCGATCCCCGTCCAGGCCACCTGCGACAAGACCACCTGGACCGCGCTCGGTCCCTCCACCTGATCGAACCCCGGCTCGCGCGACAGCGCAGGACTGGCTCCGCGGGGTGGTGCGCCGCCCCGCGGGTGATCCCGATTCAATTGGCGCCGTGCCCACCTGAGCGAGATGGCCGGGTCAAGCCCCATCGGCGCTAACTTAAGTCCGACCCCCATCCGGCGCTTCGCGCCGACCCCGGATCAAGTCCGGGGCAGCCTCTCCCCCTTTCAAGGGGAGGTGGAGCAAGCGGCGCGCTCTTGCCTCGCAAATGAAACGCCTCGCGAGCGGCAAACCCCTCCCTCCCCCTGAAAGGGGGAGGGAGGGGGTGGGGATCGTGTTTCTTAAGTTAGCGCCTATGTGGTCAAGCCCGGCGATAACACCAAACTGATTAATCGGATGTCGTATGCCGGTCTTGGCGTCGTCATCCCGCGCCAGCCTGAGCATTCGGGAATCATGCTCCGCGCCTACTTGCCGCAATTCCACACCGGGCCGGCCGGCGTCTGCGTCCAGCACGGACCGAAACTGCCGCCGTTCCACTGGCCGCGGTAGAAGCGTGGGCCGCCCCAGCCGTAGCGGAAGTCGCCGCGGGACCAGTAGCGCGGATAGGGCGAATACTTGTCGCCATAGAGATCCGCCCGTTCCGGCGGGTCGTAGCCGGGCAGGAAACCGTAACCTTTGTCCTTGCGGGCGACGGGCCGCTTGGCCTTGACCGGCTTGGCCTTGACCCGCTCGACGCGCGGCTCGCTCTTGCCCGGATCGGGCGCGGCGGATGCCGGCAGCGCCAAAGAGGCCGCCAGCACGATGATCAGACAGCGCATGTCGTCCTCTCGGTTCGGCGTGACCGGCGTCCGTCTCGCGGCTCCAGAGCACTATCACATCGGCGGATCGCCGCGTCATTCCACTCGCCGACCGCCCGCGCAAGGCATAACGTTACCATCGTGGGCGATTCGCGGCGCCACGGGGGTGAACGACAATTGCACCCCAAGGCGAGAAGGCGCGTGGCATGTCGATCACCCCGTTTCTCAAGGACGCCGCGTTTGAGCCCGAGGTCGTTGCGCTCATGGGCGCCGCCTTGCGGGACGCCTTGCGCGCGCTGAAGCTCACCGACCGGAGGGACCCGGCGACTGAATTCGTCGCCGCGAAGATCATCGACTTGGCGCGGCTTGGCGAGCGCGACCCCCACCGGCTCTGCGCCCGGGCGTTGCAGAGCCTCACGGACGGAAAACCCTGACGTAACGTAAGCATCCGGAAAATCGACTTATTCCCCCTTATGTGTTCGATTGCCGACAAAGGGGAGTGATTCGTCCGATGCGACCTGCCCGTGATCCCGTGGGAAAGCTGCGTCCTGGCGTCGGGCGGAGCGCGTTTCTGCTGCCGATCTGTCATGCCTGCGATGTCGGCACCTCGCTCGCCCTGGTCGAGCCGCATCCGACCGACCCGAATTTCGAGCTGCGCACCTTCCGCTGCCCGCTCTGCGGCAGCCAGGAGGTCTACGAGACCGAGCGCAGGAAATAAGATAGCGCCCTCAGCTCGTTGCCGGGTTTAACCCGTTGCCGGGTTTTGTCCGGCGTTTTCGTTTTTTCCGGCCGGGTTTGCGGCAAAAGCTGCATCGCGACGGCCCCAGCCTCAGCTCGTCCGCTCGGCTGGGGCCGCGCTAGCAATTGCTACCCATGGGCGAGGCGACCCTAGCGGAAGCCCGCGCCGCCACATTGTCCTAGATCAACCGGGGCCATCTTTATCGGGCGGCGTGAACTTTGGGCCGGTTCGGCCCGTTAGGGCCCATACCGAAGGAGGCTCTCATGCTACCAGCCGCATCCTCCGACTACCGCATCCATGCCGCCCACTGCTTCCGCCGCGCGCTGGCGGGGCGCGAGACCGACTCGCGGCAGGCCTATTG
>JBARNF010000290.1:0-1571 GCA_049802835.1 Bradyrhizobium sp. | reverse complement strand
AACCCGATACTTACTGCTAGTGGCATCCCATGGATATTACCAGATGGGCTTGTCTCGGCCGTATTTAGATCACCATGTGCGTCATACCAAATCACACCAAGATTTTTATAATGTTTGGAGACACCAGCTAATGTACCAATCGCAATACTATGATCGCCACCAAGGACAAGCGGAAATGCACCAGACTGGACTGCATGATCTACTTTTTCAGCAAGAAGAGCACTTTTTTCAGCAACTAGATCTAAATTTCGCAAATTGGATTCCTTATCTACCACAACTTCTGGTCTGCCAATTGCAATATCACCTAAATCATGTACCTCATCAAATAGTGGCTTTAGTCGTTCTACCATCCCAGCATAGCGGATTGCACTAGGCCCCATATCTACCCCACGTCTCATTTGACCTAAATCCATCGGCATCCCAATAATTGAAAGCTTATTCATATTAATTCCTCCTACCCCTTTATGTATCCTATTTTAACCGCTTTCATGCCGATGACTCAACTCGACAAAAAAATGTATATATATACGTAAAAAAACCTTAAACCAATGATTGGCTTAAGGCTAAATATGAAGAAGAAAAAAGGACTTTGGATTATATCTCCAAAGTCCTTTCCTGTGATTATATGAGCCATGAAGGACTCGAACCTTCGACCCTCTGATTAAAAGTCAGATGCTCTACCAACTGAGCTAATGGCTCTCTGGCTGGGCTAGCTGGATTTGAACCAACGCATGTCGCAGTCAAAGTGCGATGCCTTACCGCTTGGCTATAGCCCAATAGTGATATGATAATATCTAGTATGTCCAACTTTTTTTAAAATATAATGGTGGAGGGGGACGGATTCGAACCGCCGAACCCGGAGGGAGCGGATTTACAGTCCGCCGCGTTTAGCCACTTCGCTACCCCTCCATATTAAATTTTTAAAAAAAGGTGCCGGCGAGAGGACTTGAACCCCCAACCTACTGATTACAAGTCAGTTGCTCTACCAATTGAGCTACCCCGGCATGTATGGTGGAGGATGACGGGCTCGAACCGCCGACCCTCTGCTTGTAAGGCAGATGCTCTCCCAGCTGAGCTAATCCTCCACATTATTGAAAGTTATTTTGCGCTAGTGCGAAATAACTTTGGTGACCCCTACGGGACTCGAACCCGTGTTACCTCCGTGAAAGGGAGGTGTCTTAACCGCTTGACCAAGGGGCCATACTATTATAAAAATAGGTAAGCTTCCAAGCGGGCTCGAACCGCTGACCTCTTCCTTACCATGGAAGTGCTCTACCTACTGAGCTATGGAAGCATAGCTAAATATCAGTTTGCATAAAAATGGCTCCGCAGGTAGGACTCGAACCTACGACCGATCGGTTAACAGCCGATAGCTCTACCACTGAGCTACTGCGGAACAATAATATAACAGCCTGGCAACGTCCTACTCTCACAGGGACGCGTGTCCCAACTACCATCGGCGCTGAGAAGCTTAACTTCCGTGTTCGGTATGGGAACGGGTGTGACCTTCTCTCCATTGCTGCCAGACTATTTTGTTGAGGAATTATTCCCTCAAAACTAGATAATTCATA
>JBARNF010000289.1:0-3188 GCA_049802835.1 Bradyrhizobium sp. | reverse complement strand
TGCATGCCGCAGGGCTCCTCGGCATGGGTATGGATGTCGATGGCGACGACATCGTCGATCTTGGGCAGAGCGAGCTTGGGCATGGGCGTTCCCGGCGGTTGGTTCTTGGCTTTGGAAAATTGATTATACCATATAACAAATTTGGCAAGGCGGCTTCGATCCGCTTGGGGTATTTTGCAGCCCCGCCCGCCGGACGAATGGTGCCGGATCGCGGAAATGTACCAATTCTGTGGGCCGCCCTGTGATCCGCTTCATAGTCGCCGCCCTGGCGACCGATCATATTCAACCTGGAATTGCTTGATGTAGGAGTTTCTCCAGGAGGCGTTCATGGCTCACCAGCCCACGCTCTATGAATTGTCCGGCAGCGGCATCCACGTGACCTACGCAACGAGCAGCATCGAAGGTAAGCCGCATTTCAGCTACCACGATGCGTTCCAGGCCAAGACGTTCTCAGGCAACGAGATCCAGTCCGAGGACACGCTCCTGGGAACCCTGGTCAGCGTTTACCTGATGCGCGTTGTGGATGGCCCGTCGACCTCGTTCACGCTGCTGCTGCCCAGCGTTCGCCTGCCGCAGTCCGGCCTCGTCACCATCTCGACCGAGGGCATCACGACGCTCCACAAATCCTCGATCGTCGGCCTGCCGCAGGGGCAGACCGAGGTCTACGGCATCCACCCTCTCCAAGGCACGGCGCGATTCGTCGTGTTCTGACATGGAAGCCTGGCGGCCCCGTGCAGGGGACCCCGAACGGCGACCGCGACATGGCGGTGCGAAGGCGGGCTGGGCCGGGTGATCTGCATTGACATAGGGAAAGCCGGTGGTTAGAAACCGGCCAGTCCGGGCGACTTGGTCGCTAGCGGAAATTGATTCCTATTTGCCTCTTTCGGCCTGTCCAACACGGCCTTTCAACGCATCAGGATGTCCCATGAAGGTCCGTAACTCGCTGAAGTCGCTGCGCGGCCGCCATCGCGCCAACCGTCTGGTCCGCCGCAAGGGCCGCGTCTACGTGATCAACAAGGTCCAGCGCCGCTTCAAGGCTCGCCAGGGCTGATACGGCTGATCAACGAGGCCGCGGCATCGCCGCAGCCTCATGCTCACAGGTCTTTGACGCGCGCTTGCTTTGCAGGGCGACCCGTCTGCGTCTAGACTTGCTGTATGGCAAAGCGATTTTCCTGGGCGATTCTGCTCGCCGCCTTCGTTGTCTCCACGCCGCATCTGGCGTCCGCGCAGGGCGAGCCGCGTGCGGCCGCCAGGCCGAAGCTGCCCGAGGCGCCCTCTAAGCTTCCGAAAGTCGGCGCCGACAGGACCAAGGGGCTCGATTTTCTGTTTGGAGCCCTGAAGGCGGCGCCCGACGACGTCAGCGCTAAACACGTCGAGGCGCGCATCTGGGCGATCTGGCTGCAGACCCCGAGCGATACCGTTGCGCTCCTGATGTCGCGGTCCAAAGCCGCGATGGACGCCCGCCAGAACGAGGTGGCGCTCAAGCTGCTCGATTCGGTGATCAAGCTCAGGCCTGATTATGTCGAGGCCTGGAACCGTCGGGCAACCCTATATTACCTCCAGAATGATTACGGCCGTTCGCTGGCCGACATCCAGCAGGTCCTGACCCGCGAGCCGCGGCACTTCGGCGCGCTCGCTGGTCTCGGCATGATCATGCAGGACCTAGGTGAGGAGAAGCGTGCGCTGGATGCCTTCCGCAAGGCGCTGGAGGTCAATCCGCATCTGGAAAAGGTGCCGGAGCTCGTCAAGACGCTGACCGAGAAAGTCGAGGGCCGCGACATCTAGCCCCTCAACGTCGTTAACCATGTCCGGATCGCCGGCCTTGCTGGCTGGAGCTTGCGAGCTTAGCTGCGGCTCTGCCGACAAAGGTCGACGGGAGAGACGCGATGACGCGTGCGATGCTGGCGGCAGCGCTACTGACGACGACGGCAACGGCCGTTTGGGCCGAGGCTCTGTTCTGGGTGGTCGGCAACCGCGCCACCAATCGCTGCGAGATCGTGACCAGCAATCCGGTCGTCACGATCATGGGCGGCGACATCTGGTTCGCCGACGGCCCCTACAAGTCGCTCGCCGATGCCAAGCTCGCGCGATCGACGATCAACGCGTGCCCGAACAAGGACGCCTCGTCCGACGAAACCGACGACTGATCGGTGTGCCCCGGGCGGGGCTGACCGCTCAGTGAAACGCGGTGCTGCGGCGATCCGGCAGGCCGTATTGCGCGGCAGCCGCATAAAGCTGGGCGATTTCGGCCTCGAGATGCTCGTTGACCAGCAGCAACGCCTTCAGCGCGCCGCGGAGATCGCCATTGCAGCTCGCAACGATCTCGTCGATGGCTGCCTCGCTTGAACGAAAACTCATTGGATACCCCCTGCCAAACTACAAAACTAACACTCTGGGCGGATCACCATTGCTCCGAAGGGCGGGAGATGATCTGGCCGGAAGCAATTCATGGCCCGTGCCCAATTGCGAGGAAAAGTCCGGACCATGGTTATAAAATGGCCGACGACGCGGTGATGACAGGATTCGTGCCACGGCCATGGCATTTGCCATCCGTGCCGTGCAACCGGATCCGACCGGCGCCGTATCTGTCACCGTGGCACGCAGAAAATTATCAATGATATCAATCACTATCGTCGGTGCTCTCGGGGTGCTTGGCCTGGTCACGCGGGCAGGCGTCGCGGTGGTCGAAAGGCGCTATCCGCCGCAGGGACAGGCGATCGGTGTCAACGGCGCGACCATCAATCTTGTGGATATCGGGCCGCGCGACGCGGCGGGACCGCCGCTTCTGCTGGTCCACGGCGCCAGCTCGAACCTCGAGGCGATGCGCCGGCCGCTGGGCGAGCTGCTGGCGCAGCGTCACCGGGTGCTGCTGGTCGATCGTCCCGGCCACGGATGGAGTTCGCGGGATCGTGTCGAGGACTCGACGCCTGCCGTTCAGGCGCGGATGCTGGACGAGGCTCTGGGCCGGCTCGGCATCGGTCCGGTGATCCTGGTGGTGCATTCCTGGAGCGGCGCGCTCGGCCTGCGCATGGCGCTCGATTGTCCCGGTCGGGTGGCCGGCCTCGTCATGCTGGCGCCGGTCGCCTATCCCTGGCGCGGCGGGGTCGGGCAATACAATGCGGCGGTGACGGTGCCGGTCGTCGGTTCCCTGCTGGCCCATACGATCACGCTGCCGCTCGGGCTTGCCC
>JBARNF010000288.1:0-10320 GCA_049802835.1 Bradyrhizobium sp. | reverse complement strand
CGATTGCCCCGGAATGACGGTGGTTGTGACTCAGCAGAGCTAGCCTGCAGACGACTCGACCGCAGCTTCTACCGCAGCGTCGGGATGTAGAACGCCTGCCGGAAATAGGAGCGGAACACCTCCATCGCCGGCGTGAACTCGATGTTGCGCCGCCAGGCGAGGCCGACGTCCATGGCCGGCACCGGGTCGCTGAGCACGATGGTCTCGATCCGCTTGCCTTCCAGCGACCACGGACGCAGCACCATGTCGGAGAGGATCGCGACGCCCTGGCCGTTCGCGACCATCGAGCGCACCGCTTCCACCGAGGAGGTCCGCAGCACGACGTTGGGCTGGAACGCGGTCTTGCTCCAATATTTCAGCGAGGTGTGCGCGGCTTCGTCGACCGTCAGCATGATGTAGGGCTCCGCGGCGACGTCCTTCAGTGAGACCGTCTCCCGCTGCAGCAGCGGATGTTTCGACGGCACCCACAGCCGCCGCCGCGAGCCGAGCAGGGTCTCCATCGTGAGATCCGGGTTCTGCACGTTCGAGGTCAGCAAGACGGCGACGTCGTAGCGGTTCGACAGCAGCCCTTCCTCGATCGCCTCGCGCGTCAGCTCGAACAGCTGGATGTTGAGGCGAGGATAGTGCCGCTTCAGCCGCTCGAGATGATTGGGCAGGAAGTAGCCGATCACCGTGTAGGTCGCAGCCACCGTCAGGCTGCCCTCGATGTCCCCCGCAGGCACGCGCAGCGACGTCGCCTCCTCGACCTTGTTGAGGATGTCGTAGGCGTGAAACAGGAACTGCCGGCCGATCGGGGTCAGCTCCATCCCCTGGGGCGAGCGGCTGAACAGTTCGGCGCCGACGATCTCCTCCAGCTCCTTGATCGAGGTGGTGATCGCCGATTGCGAGATCGACAGCGCGGTCGCCGCCTGGGTGATCTGGCCCTGCTCGGCTGTGGCGACGAAATAGCGGATCTGGCGCAGGCTGATGGCCACGCAAATCTCCCTTGAAAGATCAGAGCATGGATGCATTCTCCATCTGAAAAAGCAAATCGAATAATCCTTGTGCACGCTGCACTGCAAACGGGCGGCAGCAATAATCAATATAATTCAATGTTTTGAAAGCCAGATGCGCGTAAGGGCTGTTCAAAGAGCAATCTAAAAAAGAGAAAATACGTTTCCAAGAATAATAATTTTCAATGGGGGCGGCTGCCCCTAACGTCCAGTTCCGCCGCCCGCCGTTATCAGCGCGAGGGGCCGGCGCCAGGTGAGGGGAGCATCCGTGCCGGTCAAGACTGTCGATATCAATTGCGATCTGGGCGAAGCGTTCGGTCCCTGGCGGCTGAGCGATGCCGAGGACGCCAAGCTGATGGAGTTGATCAGCTCGGCGAACATCGCCGCCGGTTTTCATGCCGGCGACCCCAACCTGATGGACACGACGGTGCGGCTCGCCACCCAGCACGGCGTCGGCATCGGCGCCCATCCCGGCTATCGCGATCTCCAGGGGTTCGGACGGCGCCGGATCGACGGCTCCGCCGACGAGCTCATCAACGACATCGTCTACCAGGTCGGCGCCATCCGCGAATTCGCCCGCCGTCACGGCGGCACCCTGCAGCACGTCAAGCCGCATGGTGCGCTCTACATGGAGCTTGCCGCCAACGAGCAGCTGTCGCGTTCCTTCATCAAGCTGATGCGCACGGTGGCGCCGAATTCGTTCGTGTTCTGCATGGACATCTCGGTGACCTATCGGGTCGCCATCGAGGCCGGCCAGCCGGTCATTCGCGAGTTCTACGCCGACCGCGACTACGATCGCTCCGGCTCGATCGTGTTCACCCGCCACGGCAAGAAGCTCGATCCGCAAGGCGTCGCCGACAAGGTGCTGCGCGCCTGTCAGACCGGCAAGGTCCGCACCATCGACGGCGGCGACATCGATGTCGCCTTCGAGTCGATCTGCTTCCATTCCGATACGCCGGGGGCGTTCGAGATCGCCAGCGCAATGCGGCAGACGCTGATCGCGAACGGCGTCCGCATCGCGCCCGTCTCCGACATCGTTCCCCAAAAACCGCACAACGAATAGTGGCCGAGAGCATTGAGATGAGCACTGAGATCAAGTCCCCGCTGCCCGGCGTGTTCTACCGCAAGCCTTCGCCGGAGAGCGCGCCGTTCAAGAATGACGGCGACACGGTCGCGGCCGACGACGTGATCGGCCTCGTCGAGGTGATGAAGTCGTTCCACGAGGTCAAGGCGGGAATCGCCGGCAAAGGCATCCGCTTCGTGATCGACGACGCCGACGCCGTGATGGCCGGCCAGGTGATCGCCGAGGTCGAGGCATGACGCTGCGCTCGGTCCTGATCGCCAACCGGGGCGAGATCGCAGTGCGGATCATCCGCGCGGCGAAGGCGCTCGGCTTGCGCACCGTGCTCGCGCACAGCGTCGCGGACAAGGACTCGCTGGCCGCGCAGCTCGCCGACGAGACGATCGATATCGGGCCGCCAGCCGCCAAGAAATCGTACCTGAACATCGAATCCGTGGTGAACGCAGCAAAGGCCGCCAAGGTCGATGCGGTGCATCCCGGCTACGGCTTCCTCGCCGAGAATGCGGAGTTCGCCGACGCGGTGATCGCGGCCGGCATCATCTTTGTCGGCCCGAGCGCGGAGGCGATCCGGCTGCTCGGCGACAAGGTGATGGCGCGCCAGGTCGCGGCGCTTGCCGGCGTGCCGACGGTGCCGGGCTCCGACGGCCGTGTCACCGACCTCGATGAAGCCATCGCCATTGCGACGCGGATCGGATTCCCCGTGATGGTCAAGGCCGCGGCGGGCGGCGGCGGCCGCGGTATCCGCATCGTCGGCGATGCAGACGAGTTCGCGCGGCAATTTCCGCAAGCGTCGAGCGAGGCTGCAGCGGCCTTCGGTGATGGCGGGCTCTACATCGAGAAGGTGATCGAGCGCGCCCGCCATATCGAGGTGCAGATACTGGGCGATGGCAAAGATGTCGTGCACTGCTTCGAGCGCGAATGCTCACTGCAGCGGCGCCGCCAGAAGGTCTGGGAGGAGGCGCCAGCGGTCGGGCTTCCGGACGACGTCCGCCAGCGGCTCTGCGCCAGCGCCGTCGCGCTCGGCCGCGCCGTCGGCTACAGCGGCGCCGGCACGGTCGAATATCTCTACGATGACGCGACCCGCGAGTTCTACTTCATCGAGGTCAACACCCGCATCCAGGTCGAGCATCCCGTCACCGAGATGATCACCGGCCTCGACCTCGTGCAGGAGATGCTGAGGATCGCGGGCGGCGCCAGGCTGTCCGTGAGCCAGGACGACATCCGCGTCCATGGCCACGCGATCGAGTGCCGGATCAATGCCGAGGATCCGCACAAGGGCTTCATGCCGGCGCCGGGCACGATCGAAACGCTCGTGGTGCCCGACGGCGAGGGCATCCGCTTCGATACGCTGCTGTTCGAAGGCTATGCGGTGCCGCCGTTCTACGACTCGCTGCTCGGCAAGCTGATCGTGCGCGGCGCCGATCGCGCCGACTGCCTCGCGCGCCTGCGCACCGCGCTCGACGGGCTCGTGATCACGGGCATTCCGACCACCACTCCGTTGCATGCGGCGCTTGCGCGCGACGCCAGCGTCAGGGATGGCCGCATCCACACCCGCTTCCTCGAGCCGTGGCTCGAGACCGATTTCGCGCAGCTTGCCCGCACCAGGGAGAATGCCTGATGACGACCCGCTACTCGTTCGGAGGTGACGAGCATCTCTTCGTCGAATGCGACGAGGCGATGTCGCTCGATGCCTTCTTCAAGAGCCTGTCGATGACCAACGCGATCCGCGACGCCGGCATCAAGGGCGTCACGGAGATCTGCCCGGCCAACGCCTCGTTCCAGATCAAGTTCGATCCCGACCTGATCAAGCCGAACGACATCCTGAAAGAGGTGCAGGGCATCGAGAGCGCGGCTGACAAGATCGAGCCCGTCATCAAGACCCGCATCATCGAAATCCCCGTGTTCTACCAGGACCCCTGGACCAACGAGACCTTGATGCGGTTCCGCGAGCGGCACCAGGACCCGACCGCAACGGATCTCGAATACGCCGCCCGCGTCAACGGCCTCGCCGATGTCGACGCCTTCATCGCGGCGCATAGCGGCTCGCCCTGGTTCGTTTCGATGGTCGGCTTCGTCGCGGGCCTGCCGTTCATGTATCAGATGGTCGAGCGTCAGAAGCAGCTGCAGGTGCCGAAATATCTGCGCCCGCGCACCGACACGCCGAAGTTGACGATCGGTCATGGCGGCTGCTTCTCCTGCATCTATTCGGTGCGCGGCGCCGGCGGCTATCAGATGTTCGGCATCACGCCGATGCCGATCTTCGACCCCGAGCAGAGCATCTCGTACTTGCGCGACTTCATGGTGTTCTTCCGGCCTGGCGACATCGTCAAGTTCAAGCCGATCAAGCACGACGCCTACGACCATGCGCTCGGCGAGGTCGCGTCCGGCCGCTTCGCGCCTGTGATCCGCGACGTCACCTTCGACTTCCGCGACTTCCAGAAGGACATGGCCGGCTACAACGCCAAGCTGGAAGGAGCGCTGGCATGACCATCAAGGTGCTTCATCCGGGCCTGTCGACCACGGTGCAGGATCTGGGCCGTCCCGGCTACTTCCATCTCGGCATCCCCGTCGGCGGCGCGATGGACCGACTCGCCTTGCGCGCGGCCAACCTGTTGGTCGGCAATGACGAAGGTGCGGCCTGCCTGGAAGCCGTCTTCATCGGGCCGCAACTCGAATTCACGGCGCCTGCGCGCATCGCGATCACCGGAGCCGAGATGCCGATCAAGCTCGACGGCGTCGAGCAGCCGGGCTGGACCGCGCTCGACGTCAAGGCCGGACAGGTGCTGAGCTTCGACTATCTGAAGAGCGGCGCCCGCATCATCATCGCGGTCTCAGGCGGCATCGACGTGCCCTTGGCGCTCGGCAGCCGGTCGACCTATCCGATCGGCGCGCTGGGCGGCTTCAAGGGTCGGGCCATTGCGGCCGGTGACGAACTTCCGGTTGGTGCAGCTGCCGGCGGCAAGGCCGGCGCGAGCGTGCCGGAGGCGCTGCGCCGCAAGCCCAGCCATCCCGCCGAGCTGCGCGTGCTGCCGGGACTGTACTGGCATCGCATCCTGCCGGAGTCGCAAGTGAGCTTCTTCGCCGGCCAGTGGAAGGTCGCGCCCGAAGCCGACCGCATGGGCTATCGCTTCCGCGGCGGCCAGGCGCTGAAATTCGTCGCGCGCGAGCAGCCGTTCGGCGCCGGCTCCGATCCCTCCAACATCGTCGACAGCTGCTATCCCTACGGCTCGATCCAGGTGCCCGGCGGCAAGGAGCCGATCATCCTGCATCGCGATGCTGTCTCCGGCGGCGGCTATTTCATGGTCGGCACGGTGATCTCGGCCGACATGGACCTGATCGGCCAGCTGCAACCCAACATGCCGACGCGTTTCGTCGAGATCGACATGGACGGTGCGCTGGCAGCGCGCGCCGATCGCAAAGCTCTTCTGCAGAAGATCCGGGCGGCATTGGCCTGACCCTATGCCAGTGGGGCAGGCGAGTGCTGAATTTTCACGACTGAGATGACAAGGGGAAGTTCAATGAAGAGTTTGGTTCGTGTTCTGCTGGCGTCGTCGGCGCTGGTGCTCGCCGGCGGCGCTCATGCCGCCGATTGGTATCCTTACGATGCGGCCAAGATCGATCCGCCGTTCGCGGCGGACGGCAAATCGTCCGATGTCAAGTACGTGCCGCTGGAGAAGGCGTCGAAGCCGTGGAGGCTGTGCGTCTCGTTCCCGCACATGAAGGACGCCTACTGGCTCGGTGTCGACTACGGCGTGGCGGAGGAGAGCAAGCGCCTCGGCGTCAAGATGAACCTCGTCGAGGCCGGCGGCTACACCGAGCTCAACAAGCAGATCTCGCAGATCGAGGATTGCGTCGCGAGCGGCTCGGATGCGGTCATCATCGGCGCGATCTCGGCCGACGGCCTCAACAAGGTGATCGGCGAGATTGCCAAGAAGAAGATCCCGGTGATCGACCTCGTCAACGGCATCTCCTCGCCTGAGGTCTCGGCGAAGTCGCTGGTGTCGTTCTACACCATGGGCGCGGAGACCGGCAGCTATCTCGCCAAGAAGCATCCGGCTGGAACGCCGGAGGTCGCGGTCGGCTGGTTCCCGGGTCCGGCCGGCGCCGGCTGGGTCGAGGCCGCCAACAAGGGCTTCATGGATGCGGTCAAGGGCTCGGCGGTCAAGGTGCTGGAGCCGAAATATGGCGACACCGGCAAGGAAGTGCAGGCCAAGCTGGTCGAGGACGCGCTGCAGGCTTCGCCGAACATCCGCTATATCGCCGGCACGGCGGTCACCGCCGAGGCGGCGCAGGGCCTGATCCGCGAGCGCGGTCTGAAGGGCAAGGTCGATCTGCTCGCCTTCTACATGACGCCCGGCGTCTATGAGGGCATTAAGCGCGGCCTCATCATGGCGGCCCCGGCCGACTCGATGGTGGTCCAGGGCCGCATCGCGGTCGACCAGGCGGTGCGCATCCTCGAAGGCAAGGACTACGTCAAGCACGTCGGTCCGAAGATCTTCGTGGTCGACTCCGTCAATGTCGCCACCGTTCCGCCGGCGAACATCCTTCCCCCCGACGGCTTCAAACCCGTCTTCAACTGAGCGGGGGTGGATGCGGCTCTGCCTTTGTTCCCTGACGGGGCAGGGCCGCATCGAAGGGGGCAGGTGATGAGCAGTGTGGCTGCACCGCTGGTCGAGATGACCGGGATCTCCAAGGAGTTTCCCGGCGTCAAGGCGCTCAGCGGCGTTCATCTCAAGGTCGAGCGCGGCGAGGTCCATGTGCTGTTCGGCGAGAACGGCGCCGGCAAGTCGACATTGATCTCAATTCTCTCCGGCGTGTTTCGGCCGACGGCCGGCGCGATCCGCATCGCGGGCGACGAGGTGAGCTTCCATTCCGTGCATGACGCGGCCAAGGCCGGCATCGGCACCGTATTTCAGGAGTTCTCGCTGGTGCCGACCCTGCCGGTGTTCGAGAATCTCTATCTCGGCCGCGAGCTGATGCGCGGTCCGCTGACCGATCGCCGCGCCATGCTCGCGGGCGCGCGAAAGCTGTTCGGGGAGCTCGATTTCGATATCGACGTCACCCGCCCGGCCTCCAGTCTGTCGCGGGCGCAACAGCAGATGGTCGAGATCGCGAAAGCGTTTCTCTCCAATGCCCGCGTGCTGATCCTCGACGAGCCGACGGCGTCGCTGACCGAGCGCGAGACCGAGCGTCTGTTCGCGTTCATCGCCAAGGCCGCGGCCTCGGGCGTCGGCATCATCTACATCTCGCACCGGATCCAGGAATTCCAAGAGATCGCCGACCACATCTCGATCCTGCGCGACGGCCGCCTGATCGCGACCGTGCCGGCGCGCGGCACCTCCGAGCGCGAGCTGATCGAGCTGATGACCGGCCGCGCGGTCGACCAAGTCTATCCGAAGATCGCGCATCGTGCCGATGGCGCCGTGGTCATGGCGCTGCAGGGTATCCGGACCGCCGGCGTGCATGGCGCTGATATCGAGGTCCGCGCCGGCGAGGTGCTCGGCTGTGCCGGGCTCGTCGGCAGCGGCAAGTCGCGGATCTGGCGCGCAGCGATTGGGCTGCAGCCGCTGCGCGGCGGCAAGGTCACGCTGAAGGGCCGCGATGTCACCGGCGCTTCGACACGCGCGCTGCTCAAGGACGGCGTGTTCTTCCTGCCCTCCGACCGCAAGAGCGAGGGGCTGCAGATGACCGCGAGCGCGCGCAGCAATATCGAGCTCAGCCTGCTCGATCGCGCCGACGTCGCCGGCCGTTTCGGCTTCGTGCGGCCGCGGCGCAGCCGGGCGCTGACCGATGCGATCGGCGACAAGGTCGGCATCGCCAAGATCGCCATGGATCGCACAGTGTCGAAACTGTCCGGCGGCAATCAGCAGAAAGTGCTATTCGGCAAGGGCTTTGGCGACGACCGCGACGTCTACGTGTTGGACGAGCCGACCGTCGGCGTCGACATGGGCACGCGCATGGCGCTGTACCAGCTCATCAAGGACATCGCCGAGGCCGGCAAGGCCGTGGTCGTGATCTCCTCCGACCTGCCCGAGGTGATGAACCTGTCGCATCGCCTCGTCGTGTTCGCCAAGGGGCGCATCGCGGCCGAGCTGTCCGGCGCAGCCATCAATGAAGAGAACGTCTTGAAACATTTCTTTGCTGAAACGGAGGGCTCGGCGTGAGCATGCCAACCACGACAATCGCCGAGGACACCGCGGCGCCACGCCGCTCCCATGCGGTGCTGGCGGGCCTGCGCGCAGTGTTCCTGCGCGTCGGCGTGCTGCCGTTCTTCCTGGCCGCCACATTGATCGCGTTCTCGTTGGTGTCGAAGGAGTTTCTGGCGCTGCAGAACCTCACCAACGTCGCGCGGCAGTCGGTCTATCTGATCCTGGTTTCGCTCGGGCAGATGCTGGCGCTGGTCACCGGCGGCTTCGATCTGTCGGTCGGCACGGCCATCGCCCTGACCTCGGTGGTTTCGGCGCTGGCGATGGTCTCGCTATCGCATCTGCTGCCGCCGGAAATGCTGTGGCTCGCGATCGTGCTCGGCTGCTGCGCCGGGCTCGCGGCGGCGCTCGTCATCGGCAGCATCAACGGGCTCGGCGTCGCCGTGTTCGGCGTCTCGCCCTTCATCATGACGCTCGGCGTGCAGTCGGTCGGCGCCGGCATCGCGCTGTTCCTGACCGGCGGCGTGCCCGTGTCCGGCGTGCCCTATGAGTTCGGCGACATTCTCGGCTTCGGCCGCGTCTTCGACATTCCGGTGCCGGTGCTCGTGGCCATCGTCGCGGCTGCCGCGATCTGGCTGGTCATGAACCGGACCCGGCTCGGCAAGCACATCCAGGCGGTCGGCGGCAACGTCAAGGCGGCGCGGCTGTCCGGCGTCAACACCACGAAAGTGCTGTTCATCGCCTACGCGCTGTGCGCGCTGCTGGCCTCCGTCGCGGGGCTGCTGCTCACGGCCCGCGTCGGCTCCGGCGAGACCAATCTGGGCGGCACCATTGCGCTCGAATCGATCGCGGCCTGTGTCATCGCCGGCGTGTCGCTGCATGGGGGCATCGGCCGGGTCGAGAACGTCGTGCTCGGCGGCTTCTTCATCGTGCTGCTGCAGAACGGCATGAACATCGCACAGATCGGCTCTTACATGCAGATGGTGCTGCTCGGCTCGCTGCTGGTGCTCGCGGTCATTCTCGATCAGTTCCGCTACCGGCTCATGGTGGGCGAGCGTTGAGTTGGGATCGAGGCCGCTGGACGCGGCCGCAGCAATCCGGCATCACGTCGCGCGATTTCGACCAGCAGGGATGCGCGACATGAGCGACGACCTCCATACGATCAGCGCGGGCGGCATCGCCGCCACCGTCAAGGCTGACGGTGCCGAACTGTGCTCGTTGAAGACGGCAGACGGACTGGAACTGCTGTGGCAGGCCGGGCCGGTCTGGCCGCGCCATGCGCCCTGGCTGTTTCCGATCGTCGGCCGGCTCAAGGACGACCATCTGCATCATCGCGGCCTGACCTATCCGATGACGCAGCACGGCTTCGCCCGCGACCTGCGCTTCACTTGGATCGAGCGCGGCGCGGATGCCTGCACTCTGCGTCTGGCCGATGACGAGACGACGCGGGCACGCTATCCCTTCGCCTTCGGTCTCACGCTGAGCTACCAAATCACAGCCGATGCGCTCGACATGGTGGTCGAGATCGCCAACCCAGGGGCGGAGGTACTGCCGGCTTCGTTCGGTGCCCATCCCGCCTTCAACTGGCCGCTGCTCCCGGGGCAGCCGAAGGACAGCTACCGGCTGATTTTCGCAGAGCCGGAGCCTGCGCCGATCCGTCGTCTGGCCGGCGGCTTGCTGCGGCAGCGGCCGGAGCCATCGCCGATCGAGGGGCGCGTTCTCACGTTGAACGAACGTCTGTTCGACGAGGATGCCGTGATCCTCGATCAGCCGGCCAGCCGTTCGGTTCGGCTGGTCGGAACGACGGGACCGGCGCTGGAACTAACCTGGGATGGCTTTCGCCAACTCGGCATCTGGTCGAAGCCCGGTGGCGTTCCATTCTTGTGCATCGAGCCCTGGCGCGGTTTTGCCAGTCCGCTCGATTTCGATGCCGAGTTCGCAGCGAAGCTTGGCGTGATGCACATCGCACCGGGAGCATGTGAAACGCTACGTTGCCGCATAGGGATCGGGATCTCGGATTAGTATGACTTATCTCCGTAGCGCCCGGTTGCGTGCACAGTGGTAACCGTGACTCGCGGTTTTGGGCCTGGAAAAGGCAGCG
>JBARNF010000287.1:0-3418 GCA_049802835.1 Bradyrhizobium sp. | reverse complement strand
CCGAGCGTGATGACGAACATCTGGCCGACACCGACCACGATCGTGAACACCGCGAGCGAGAGCGCAGCCGTCAGCATGCCGCCGCCGCCATGACCGCCGGTGAAGGAGATGGCCGCCAGCCAGACCGAGAGGGCACCGATGAACGACCATATCCAAGGTCTGGCGAGCGTCCTGCCGAGCACGTCCCTCATCCCTCCGCGTCCTTCCTGCTGATCAGCACACGGGCGGCGAGCACGGCGATCAGAATGATGCCGTTGGCGGCGACCTGCCAGTCCGGCGGAATGCGCATGAAGGTGAGGAGCGGCGAGGCCGCAAGTGCCAGGGTCAAGGCGCCGATGACGGCACCGATTGGCGAGACGCGGCCGCCGACGAATTCGCCGCCGCCAAGAATGACGCCTGCGATGGACAGCAGCGTATAACCGTTGCCGATGTTGGCGTCGGCCGAGGTCGTGGTGCCGATCAGTGCAAGGCCTGAGAGCACACCGAACAGGCCGGCACAGGCGAACAGGGTCATCTTCGCCTTCAGCAGCGACCAGCCGGCACGGCCGATCGCGACCGCATTGCCGCCGGAGCCACGCAGAACCGCGCCATAGGAGGTGCGCATCAGGCCGACATAGGCCAGCACTGCGATCAGTACCGCGGCCACGATCGGGAATGGCACGAATGGTGGCTTGAGCTTCATTGTGTTCAGCAACCAGTCCGGCGCCTTGCCGCCGGGCTTCGGCAGCATCAGGATGGCCAGTCCCTGCCAGACGAAGCTCATGCCGAGGGTCACGACGATCGAGGGCAGATTGCGCAGATGGATCAGTGCCCCGAGGCCTGCGTAAACACCGATGCAGCCGAGCAGCGTGATGGCCCCGAGCAGTGGCGTCTCGCGCAGCCATGTCGCCGTGACGCAGCCGACGAAGCCGACGAATGCGCCGATCGACAGATCGAGGTCGTTGCCGGCGATGACGAACATCTGCGCGATGGTGGCGAGCGCAATCGGCACCGCAAGGTTGAGCATCAGCGTGAAGCCGAAATAGCTGATGGCCCGCGGGTTGAGCCAGGCGATGCCCGCCAGCACCAGCGCAAGCGAGAGAGCCGGCAGCAATGCGCGCAGGAGTCGCGGCATGTTGCGCGCCCCGAGGACGGGCAGAGCCCCTTTCGCCGATGCGCTCCGGGAGTTCATGACTCAGCTCGCTTCCGCAAACGAGGACTGGATCACCTTCTCCTCGGTCAGCTCGTCGCGGGTGAGGTCAGCAACGATCGCGCCGTTGCGAAACACATAGACGTGGTCGCATTGCTTCAACTCGTCGGTCTCGGTGGTGTACCAGAGAAAAGTGCGGCCGCTGTCCGCCTCTTCCCGGATCAGACCATAAACTTCGCGTTTGGTGCCGACGTCGACGCCGCGCATCGGATCGTCCATCAGCACGATGCGCGCGTCGGAGCCGAGCGCGCGGGCAAACAGCGCCTTCTGCTGATTGCCGCCGGACAAAGAGAGGATGTTGTGGTGGATGTCGGGCGTGCGGATCCTGATCTTGTCGCGCCAGAGCGCAGCCAGCGCGTCTTCGCGCCGGCGCGAGATCAGGAGGCCCTCGCGCAGGCTTGCCAGCGAGCACACGCCAATGTTTTCGGCGATCGACCACAGCGGAAAGATGCCGTCGGCCTGGCGATCGCCGGCGACCAGGGCCACGCTCGCGGTGACCTCTACGCCGGTGACAGCCCGCGTCGCCGCCGAGAAGATCGCGAGCAGCAGCTCGGTCTGGCCGTGTCCGGCAAGACCGGCGAGGCCGATGATCTCGCCCTCATGCGCCACCAGGTCGCCAACGCCGCTCTGCCGCTTCCGGCGCGCACGGACGCGGAGCGGCGATTGCCCGCGAGCGCGGCCCTCGCCCCGATGAGCCTCGCGCGCATGAACCTCGACATCGCCCATCGCCGCGACAAGCTTGTCGCGATCGAACGCCGCAGCGCTCGCATCGGCAACTGTCCTGCCATCGCGCATGACAGCGATGCGATCGCAGTTCGCGAGCACCTCGCCAAGCAGATGTGAAATGAAGATGAAGCTGACGCCTTCGGCGACGACGCGGCGCATGAAGCCGAGCAACTGTCCGGCGGTGTGGGCGTCCAATGAGGAGGTCGGCTCATCGAGGATGACCAGCCGCACCGGCTCGTCGGTCACCGTGAAGGCGCGCGCGACCTCAACCATCTGGCGTCGCCCGATCGGAAGGTCCTGAACCAGATCGGACACGCCAATGCCGTGACCGGGGAAGATCGCGTCGAGCTTGTCGAGGATCAGCCGGCCCGCCTTTCGGCGCCAGTTGAAGCCGGTGAGCGACGGATGGAAGATGCGGGTGTTCTCGGCCACGGTCAGGTTCGGACAGAGCGAGAGTTCCTGGAACACGCAGCGGACGCCGAGCGCCTTCGCAACGCCAGGCGAATAGCCGGACGGCACTTCGCCTCCGAGCGCGAGATGTCCGCGATCGGCAACGGCGGTGCCGGCGAGGATGTGCATCAAGGTCGACTTGCCCGCGCCATTGTGTCCAACGAGCCCGAGGCATTCGCCCCGACCGAGCGCGAGATCGACGCCGCCGAGCGCACGAACGGCACCGAAATGTTTTTCGATGCCGTTCAGCCTGACGAGTTCAGGGGTCGTGACGGTCATTCGGCCCCTGCGTCCTGCGAACCGCGCCCTCGCTCCGCCGTCACTTCATGTTGGCTTTGATCGCCGCGACCGCTTCCTCTCGGGTATATTCGTGGCTCGCGACGCCGCCCTTCTGGATGTTGGGCAATTCAGTCTCGAAATTGTCCTGCGTGAAAGCAAGATACGGCACCAGCAGATCGTGAGGGATGGTCTTGTTGCCGTCCAGCACCTGCTGCGCGACCCAGAACGCCAAAGTCGATACGCCCGGAGCGATCGAGGCGGACCACGTGGTGTAGCCGTCCTTGGCCTTCTGCTCCTTCCACCACTGCAGCTCATCCTGCCGGTTGCCCATGATGATGGTGGGGCGCGGCTTGCCGGCGGCGGCGAACGCCTGGGCCGCTCCATAGCCATCGCCGCCCTGGTCGACGACGCCGACGATGTCGGGCAGCGACGGCAGCACGGTCGCGACCGCCTTCTGGGCGGTGGTCTTGTCCCAATCGCCGGTCACCGAGCTCACGATCTTGAACTGCGAATGCGCCTTGACGCCTTCGAGAATGCCGGCGTGAATGGCGTCGTCGATCGAGGTCCCGGCGAGGCCGCGAATCTCGAGCAGGTTGCCGCCCTTCGGCTGGAACTTGGCCATCTGCTCGACTTCCTGCTTCCCCATCGCCTTGAAGTCGACGACGACGCGGTAGGCGCAGGGCTCGGTGACGATGCCGTCGAACGACACCACCACGATGCCGGCATCGCAGGCCTGTTTGACAGCGCCATTCAAGGCGTCGGGCGACGATGCAT
>JBARNF010000286.1:0-8969 GCA_049802835.1 Bradyrhizobium sp. | reverse complement strand
CGGCGGCAGGCTGCGCAGCGTCCGGGCCAGCGCCTGCCGTTGCGGCCGCAGCCGTCAGACCTGACCGGCCGTCCCGACGCCGGCGAGGGCTGAGGCAACCCGCCCGCATGGTTCGGTCATTGCCCTTGCTCGCAAGAAAGTGAGGCGGTCGAGCCGCGCCTGACGTAACTTCGCGGGATCCCATCCGTAACTTCGGCAAACCATCGTCGCACGGAGACGTCCATGATCGACCGCCGCCTGATGTTCACCACCGCTGCCGGACTGTTCGGCTTTGCCGCCCTGCGCTGGTTCGGCGGCGCAGCGCCGGCGCGCGCCGCCGAGAAATTCGAGATCGAGAAGACCGAGGCCGAGTGGCGCGCCCAGCTCACGCCGGAGCAATACGAGATCCTGCGCCAGGAGGGCACCGAGCGGCCCTGGACCAGTCCGCTGCTGAAGGAGCACCGCAAGGGTACCTTCGCCTGCGCGGGCTGCGACCTGCCGCTGTTCTCGTCCGAGACCAAGTTCGAGAGCGGCACCGGCTGGCCGAGCTTCTTCAAGCCGCTCGACAATGCCGTCGGCAACCGCCGCGACAGCACCTTCGGCATGGCCCGCACCGAGGTGCATTGCCGCCGCTGCGGCGGTCATCTCGGCCACGTCTTCGACGACGGTCCGAAGCCGACCGGCCTGCGCTATTGCATGGACGGCCTGTCGCTGGTGTTTCATCCCGCAAATCCGTCGTCGACGTGACGGAATTCGCCGGCTCGTCCGTTCAAGCCTGTGAACGGGTCTGACGACGCGCCGGAAGTCTGTGAAAGCAGCCAGATCCGGAGCGCGCTTCGGCGCGTCCGGCCCGGCAAGAACTGCCGGCTCGGCAATTGTTCACCAGTTTTGACGCCGTTTCTTTTACGTTGTTTTTGCCCAAGCATCTGATTTGCCAGAGGTTTCATATCTGGCACGGCGATTGCGATACTCCCCACGAAGACGCGGTCCGGCGCACACCGGCCGCCAGTGTCAATGTGGAGAGAATGGTATGGGTATCTTCGACGCGATGAACACGTCCGTGAGCGGGCTCTCGGCTCAGTCGTTCGCGCTGCAGAACATTTCGGGTAACATCGCGAATGCATCGACCGTCGGCTACAAGGGCATCGGCACCAGCTTCGAAGACCTGATCCCCAACGCCACCAACCCGACCCGCCAGAATGCCGGCGGCGTCACCGCCTTCGCCAAGGCCACCATCACCACCCAGGGCACCGTCTCCACGTCATCGGTCGCGACCAACATGGCGATCAACGGCGACGGCTTCTTCAACGTGCAGAAGGCCTCGTCGGTCGTCGACAACGTGCCGGTCTTCAGCGGCGTCACCGACTACACCCGCCGCGGCGACTTCCAGCTCAATGCCAACGGCAACCTGATCAACGGCGCGGGCTACTACCTGATGGGCGTCGCCGTCGACGCCAAGACCGGCAACGCCACCGGCAACGTGCCGACCGTGCTGCAGTTCGCCAACAACTTCGTGCCGGCGCAGGCGACCACCGCGATCCAGTACGCCGCCAACCTGCCGACGCAGCCGAAGACCGCTGCGAGCGGCAACGCGGCGACCGGCACGCTGGTCGCGGCCGGCGGCCTCAATTCGGCCGACCTGTCCAACGTGCCGCTGCCGGTCGGCACCAACTTCTACGCCGACGCCACGGTCACCGGTGGTACGGCGGTCAACAAGGTCCCGGCGCAGATCACCACCGCGACATTGTTGAACGGCGGCGCGGGCAGCGATTCGATCTCGAGCAATTTCACCGCCGGTGACAGCATCACGCTGACCGGCAGCGCCGGTGACGTCGTCACCTTCAACTTCGTCGCCTCCGGCGCTTCGGGCACCCAGATCAACGTCGGTGACTCGGTCGGGACACTGCTGGCCAAGATCGCCGCCGTGACCGGCGTGCAGCCGACCATCACGGCCGGCAAGATCACACTGCATTCCGGCAGCGGCGAGGATTGGACGCTGAGCAGCGCGGCCGCGGGCTTCACTGCGCTCGGCCTCACCTCGCCGGTGGCGCTGACCCGGACCGCCTCGCCGGGCACCGGAATCGTGATCGGCAACGACCTGACCAACTTCAACAACGAGACGATCTCGGGTGGTGCGGTCACCGCCTACAACGCCGCCGGCACACCCGTAAACGTGCAGCTGCGCTGGGGCAAGACCGACAGCGCGACTCTCGGCACCGGTCACAAGGACGTCTGGAACCTGTTCTACCAGACCGACTCCAAAGCCACCGGTTCGACCGTCGCCTGGAACAATGTCGGCACCAATTTCACGTTTGCGTCCGACGGCTCGCTGACATCGCCCTCCGGCTCCAACATCTCGATTCCCAACGTCGTGGTGGATGGCACCACGCTGGGGACGGTCAGTCTCAACATCTCCTCGGGTGCGCTAACCCAGTATGCGAGCACGGTCGGGTCGGCCACGATCAACCAGCTCCAGCAGAACGGGTTCGCCGCCGGTCAGCTGCAGTCGGTCGCTGTCAACAACAGCGGCGTCGTCACCGGCACGTTCTCGAACGGCCAGACCATCAACCTGGCGCAGGTCACGCTGTCGCACTTCAACGGCACCAACTACCTGAAAGCGCTCGACGGCGGCGCCTATGAGGCGACCGATCAGTCCGGCCAGGCCATCATCGGCGCGTCCGGCAAGATCTCGGGCGGCTCGCTGGAGGGCTCGAACACCGACATCGCCGACGAGTTCACCAAGCTGATCGTGACCCAGCAGGCCTATTCGGCCAACACCAAGGTGATCACGACGGCCAATTCGATGGTGCAGGATCTTCTGAACGTGCTGCGCTGATCAGTGCAGTCCGTGGCGGTTGAATGACATAAGGCAAAACGAATATGGGTTTGAGTTCAGCCCTCGCCACCGCGATGTCCGGCCTGCGCTCGACGCAGGCCGCGCTCTCGATCATCTCGTCGAACGTCGCCAACGCCAACACGCCTGGCTACGTCGCGCAGAACCCGAACCAGATCGAGGTCGCCAGCGGAGGCTTCGGCTCGACGGTGACGACGACGGGCGTCAACCGTCAGCTCGATCTGTTCGTCCAGAACCAGCTCCGCACCGAGACCTCGGGCGGGACCTATGCCAGCCAGATGGCCAACATCCTCAGTCAGCTGCAGAGCGTGTATGGAACACCCGGCGGCAGCGGCACGCTCGAGACGTCGCTCAACAATTTCACGACCGCGCTGCAGTCGCTGTCGAACAATCCGAGCAACCAGTCGGCGCAATCGGTGGCGCTGTCGGCGGCGCAAGGACTGGCGCTGCAGCTCAACGCGACCACCAAGGGCATCCAGACCCTGCGCACCAATGCCGAGCAGGACATCGGCAGCTCGGTGACGCAGGCCAACGCGGCGATCCAGCAGATCGCCACGCTCAACACGCAACTGCAGGGCCTCAGCACCTCGGACCCGCTGTCGGCGACCCTGCAGGACCAGCGCGACAACGCGATCAACACGCTCGCCAAATATGTCGACATCCGCGTCGTGTCGGATTCGACCAACGGCACCAGCGTGTTCACCAATTCGGGCATCCAGCTGGTCGGCGCCGGCCTCAGCTCCGAGTTCACCTTCTCGTCGCCCGGGACGCTCGACGCCACCTCGGTCTACAACAGCAATCCCACGAAGAACGGCGTCGGGCAGCTCAACATCAAGCTGTCGAACGGCGTGTCGCTCGACGTCGTCGCCAACAATTTGCTGAACTCCGGCCAGATCGCGGCCGACCTCAAGCTGCGTGACCAGACCCTGGTGCAGGCGCAGACGCAGGTCGATCAGCTCGCGGCGACGATGGCCTCGTCGCTGTCCGACAAGACCACGGCCGGAACCGCGGTTACCGGACCGCCGGCGGGATTCGACGTATCGACCTCGGGTCTGCTGGCCGGCAACACCGTCAACCTGACCTACACGGATTCGAGCAACGTCCAGCGCCAGGTCAAGATCGTCAACGTGAACGATCCCGCGGCGCTGCCGCTGCAGAACGCGACCAACGCCAACCCGAGCTATGTCGGTGTCGACTTCTCGCTCGGCATGGCCTCGGTGGTGTCGCAGCTCAACACCGCGCTCGGCGGTGCGCATCTGCAGTTCGCCAACCCTTCGGGAACCACGCTGCGCATCACCGATGACGGCACCAGCCAGGCGACCGTCAAGGCCGCCTCGGCCACGACCACGGTGCAGACGCTCGCGAGCGGAAACACGCAGCTGCCCGTCTTCACCGACGGTAGCGCGCTGTATACGGGGGCGATCACCTCGACCGGTTCGCAGATGACCGGGCTCGCAGGGCGGCTCAACGTCAACCCGGCGCTGCTCAGCGACCCGACCAAGCTGTCGACCTATTCGACCTCGCCGCCGACGGCCGCCGGCGATTCGACCCGGCCCGCCTTCCTGTTCGCGCAACTGACCTCGGCGACGTTCAGCTATTCGCCGACGACCG
Source organism: Bradyrhizobium sp. (assembly GCA_049802835.1). Taxonomy (GTDB): domain Bacteria; phylum Pseudomonadota; class Alphaproteobacteria; order Rhizobiales; family Xanthobacteraceae; genus Bradyrhizobium. The sequence goes on along the minus strand of JBARNF010000286.1, from coordinate 4,525 downwards.
GGCTCGGTTCGGCGGCGCAGCCGTTCCAGGGCACGGTGTCCGGCTATCTGCAGCAGTTCGTCAGCCAGCAGGGCAGTGCGTCGACGCTGGCGACCCAGCTCAGCCAGGGGCAGAACGTTGTCGTCAGCACGCTGAAGGAAAAATTCAACGCCACGGCCGGGGTCAACATGGACAGCGAGATGTCCAACCTGATCCAGGTCCAGAACACCTATGCGGCCAACGCCCATATCATGTCGGTCGTGCAAAGCATGATGCAGAGCCTGCTCCAGGCGTTTTAGTGAGGCGCGTGTAAGATGTCGATCAGCAGTATCAATTACGGAAGTTCTCTGCTCGGCCTGTCCGTGCGGAACCTCACCAGCCAGCTCGCCGACCTTTCGACCCAGCTGTCGAGCGGCGTCAAGGCGAACAACTACGCCGGCATGGGACCCGACGAGGGTTTCGCGATCGCGGCGCGGGCGCAGTTATCGAACATTGCCAGCTTCACCACGACGATGACCCACGTCAACACCGTCATCGGGGCCGTCAATACCTCGCTGCAGTCGCTGTCCAAGATCCAGGGCCAGGTCCAGAGCGGCGCCTCCGCGACCCCGCAGAACCTGACCAGCACAGGACAGACCACGGGGCAGCAGACGGCGCTGTCGAATCTCTCCGCGATCACCGGCATCCTCAACACGCAGGTCGGTGACCGCTTCATCTTCTCCGGCAGCGCCACCGACCGGCCGGCGGTCGCGTCGGCCGACGACATCCTGAATGGGACCAGCACGCAGGCCGGGCTGAAGCAGGTCATTGCCGAGCGCCAGCAGGCCGATCTCGGGCTCAATGGTCTCGGCCGTCTCAACCTCTCCGCGTCGGCGACGATGCCGATCACGCTGGCGGAGGACGTCGCCGGCTCGCCGTTCGGCTTCAAGCTGAGCGGGGTCACCTCGTCGCTGACCAACGCCACCGTGACCGGGCCGCAGGGCTCGCCGGCGGGGATCTCGGTCGACCTCACAGCCGGCAATCCGAACGCGGGCGACCAGATCAGCTTGACCTTCAAGCTTCCGGACGGCACGTCCGAATCGATCAAGCTGACGGCGTCCACCACGACGCCGGCGCCCACCAACACGTTTGCCATCGGTGCGACACCGGCGGCCACGTCCGCCAATTTGAACGCGGCGCTCAACACGGCGCTGTCGACGCTCGCCGGCACCTCGCTGGTGGCGGCCTCGGCGGTGACCGCGGGTGACAACTTCTTCAACACGGCAAGCTCCGTGTCGGGAACCGTGGTCAACAACAAGCTCGCGACACCGGCTCCGATCACGGGAGCGACGCTGCTGTCGGGCCCGGGGGGAAGCGACTCGATCGCGACCAGTTTCGCAACCGGCGACACCATCACCGTGAACGGGCAGACGATCACCTTCGTCGCCTCGGGCGCCAGCGGCAACACCCAGATCAATGTCGGCGACAGCGTGCAGACGCTGCTGTCGAAGATCGACGCGCTGAGCGGAACGTCGAAGGCCTCGACGGTGAGCGGCGGCGCGATCACCTTGCGCACCGACAACGCCGCAAGCTTCTCCGTCACCAGCTCGAACGCGGGCGCCTTGTCCGCGCTCGGCTTCTCCGGAACCGTTACTGCTGCGACCCCGCCCTTGCGGGTGTCCGGCGCGCCGTTGGGGTCGGCGACGAGTCTCGTCAACGGCTCGGCCAACACCGTCGCCTGGTACACCGGCAACAGCGGTCCCGGCTCGGCGCGGTCGAGCTCGACGATCCGCGTCGATACCGCACAGAGCATTCAGTACGGCGCCCAGGCCAACGAATCCGCGATCCGCAGCCTGCTGCAGCAGACCGCGGTCTATGCCGCCGTGACCACGCCGCCGGCAGCGGCCAATGCCGGCCCGCAGATCGCCGCGCTCAGCCAGCGGATTGCCGCCAACATGACGCCGCAACTCGGCCAGCAGTCGATTTCGGACATCCAGACCGATTTCGCCAATGCCCAGACCACGATGAAGGATGCCACGGCGCGCCAGACCCAGGCGAAGGCCGCGATGCAGAGCCTGGTCGATCAGACCGAGGGCATTACCCAGAGCGAGGTGGCGAGCCAGATCCTGCAGCTGCAGACCAACCTCCAGGCGTCCTACCAGACGACCTCGATGCTGGCCCAGCTGACGCTGGTGAAATATCTGTGAGGCCCCGGGGGCGGCGGTTAGGTTTTCGTTAACCACGTCTCTTTAGCTTTTGTTCAGATGTGGGGCGAGAGCCTCTTCTTCTGGAGGCTGACGTGAGTGACGTGACCGACGAGCGGATCAACCTGGTGATCGCAACCCCGTGTTTCGGCGGCCAGGTGTCGAGCATCTATGCGAGCTCGATCTTCGCCCTGCAGCGGGAGCTTCGCGCGACGTCCAACGTCGACCTCACAGTCCACATGCGCGACGGCGATGCGCTGATCACGCGTGCCAGGGCCAATCTCGTCACGCTGTTCCTCAACGATCCCTCGGCGACCCATCTGCTGTTCATCGACGCCGACATCGGCTTCTCGCCCAGGCAGGTGTTCCGGCTGATCGAATCCGGCGGCGACATGGTCGCCGGCGTCTATCCGGTCAAGAAGGTCAACTGGAACAAGGTGCGGCGCGCCATCAACTCCAACCGCATGGACGTGCCCGCGGCTTCGCTCGACTACGTGCTCGAGGTCGAGAATCCGGACCACGTCACGGTGGTCAACGGCTTCACGCGGGTGCGCTATGCCGGGACCGGCTTCCTGATGATCCGCCGCCGCGTGATCGAGGCGATGTGCGCGCATCCTGCTTACGCGCCGCTGCAGTTCTTCCGCGAGCATTCGCACGATGCGCTGGCCGGCAATCCGAACCGTTTCGCGCTGTTCGAATGCATGATCGATCCTGAGACGGGCACCTATCTCAGCGAGGATTTTGCATTTTGCAAGCGGTGGACCAATCTCGGCGGCGAGATCTGGGCCGATCTCGACAGCCGGCTCGATCATGTCGGGCCCTCCGTATTCCACGGCAACGTGGCGTCGCAATTTGCGTCGGCTACGGCGGTCCCGACCGCCGCTGCCGTCGACGCCGCCTGACGTTCCCCCGATGATGTCGCCCGCAACCCGGCCGGAGATATCGATGTCGTCCGGCCCAGATTGGCGCGAGCAGGGCGCTGCGGCCAGGCTGCATGACCTGTTCGCGCTGCTCGGCGACCTCCTGATCGACGGCGGTGATTCACGGCTGGCGCTCGATCGGCCCTGGGGCCGTAACGCCTATGGCTGCGGGCCGTCGCCGGCGCCGGACCTCCTGTGCTTTGCATCGAGCACGGCGTCGCCGATTTCGGAGCGCGCCTATGCACGCGCCGAACTGGCGCGCGAGCAGCTGATGCATGCGGCGATCTCGCTCGGACTCGACGAGGCGCTCGACCGGCGTACCGAGCAGATGCGCTGCGAATTGCGCCGCCATCTCGCTCTTGCCGACGATGTGGACATCGTGTTCTCGCCCTCAGGCACCGACAGTCAGCTGCACGCGCTGGCGTTGGCCCGATCGCGGCTCGGCGCTGCGCTGACGAGCGTCGTCGTTGCCGGCGACCAGACCGGCAGCGGCACCTCCGCGAGCGCGCGGGGATGGCATTTCAACACGCGAACGGCAAACGGTCTGCCGGTGACCAGGGACGCGCCGATCGAGGGGCTTTCAGGCGAGGCGGTGTCGCTGCCGCTGTTCGAAGCCGCCTCGATGCAGGCGCGCGGCGATGCTGGTGGGGCGGTGCTCGATACGGTCGGGGCGCTGGTTCGCGAGGGGCGCAACGTCCTGCTGCAGATCATGGACTCCTCGAAGCTCGGCTGGCGCGCACCGGACCAGGCCTGCCTGGACGAGGTGGCGCGGCGCTGGCCGGGGCGCGTCCAGATCGTCGTCGACGCCTGCCAGATGCGGCTCGGCCTGGGGCGGCTGCGTGCCCATCTCGACCGCGGCCATATGGTTCTGATGTCGGGCTCGAAGTTCTACGGCGGTCCGGCCTTCAGCGGCGCGCTGCTGGTGCCGGGCGCGGTGTCCGCCGCCCTGCGCAAGGGCGATCCGGTCGCGGCCGGGCTGTTCGACTACGTCAACCGCAGCGATTGGCCGGTGACCTGGACCGATCTGCGGGCGCGCTCGACGCCGCGGGCCAACATCGGACAATGGCTGCGCTGGGAAGCCGCGCTCGAGGAGATCGCGGCCTATCATGCGGTGCCCGAGACGTTCTGCCGCATGGCCATGCGACAGCTCGGGGAGGCGATCGAAAGCCTGCTGGTGCTGTCGCCGGTGCTTCGCCCGATCGCGACCGGCGCGCATGCCGCAGATGACGGCGATGGCGAGTTCGGCTTTCCCACCATCTTCCCGTTCGCGCTCCAGCGCGGCGGGTGCCTGCTCGGTCTCGGTGAGACGCAAGCGGTCTATCGCGCGCTCCAGCACGATCTCAGCGGTCGCTTCACCGGGCGCGCAGCGGCCGTGGCCGCGCGTCGGTGCCTGGTCGGCCAGCCGGTCCGGATCGAACGCGCCGATGGCGGGCCGGTCGGGGC
>JBARNF010000285.1:0-2677 GCA_049802835.1 Bradyrhizobium sp. | reverse complement strand
GGCTTGGCGGCAGCCGGCGCCGGCGCGGGCTTGGCCGCCACGGCACCATCATTGATCTGGCCGAGCAGCGCACCGACGGCGACGGTTTCGCCGTCCTTGGCGACGATCTCGCCCAGCGTGCCGGCCGACGGCGCCGGCACCTCGATCGTCACCTTGTCGGTCTCGAGCTCGACGAGCGGCTCGTCCACCGCCACCGCGTCGCCGGCCTTCTTGAACCAGCGGCCGATGGTGGCTTCGGTAACGGATTCACCAAGCGTCGGAACGCGAATTTCAGTCATGGTCTTTATCCTCAATAACCCGTGCGGTCATAAAGCCCGCCCGCCATCGCCTTGCAGCGAGCCGGCGATGCGGTACGGACGATCAACGCGATGTACTTGCGCCCCGCATGTTGCGGGGCGCGTCAAAGGCAGGTTCAGTTCAGGGCTTCGTCGAGCAGCGCCTTCAACTGGGCGAGATGCTTCGACATCAGGCCCGTGGCGGTGGCCGCCGACGCCGCGCGGCCGGCATAGCGCGGACGCTTGCTCTTGCCGCCGGTCTGGTTCAGCACCCACTCGAGATAGGGCTCGATGAAGTGCCAGGCACCCATGTTGCGCGGCTCTTCCTGACACCACACCACTTCGGCGTCCTTGAACCGGCTGAGCTCGGCGACCAGCGCCTTGAGCGGCACCGGATAGAGCTGCTCGACACGCATCAGATAGACGTCGTTGAGCCCGCGCTTCTCGCGCTCGTCGTAGAGGTCGTAGTAGACCTTGCCCGAGCACAGCACGATGCGACGGATCTTGTCGTCGGGAACGAGCTTGGTCTTGTCGTCCGCCTGCATCTGGGCGTCATCGTACAGGATGCGGTGAAAGGTCGTATCCTTGGCGAGCTCGTCGAGCCGCGACACCGCGCGCTTGTGACGCAGCAGCGACTTCGGCGTCATCACGATCAGCGGCTTGCGGATCTCGCGGTGCAGCTGGCGGCGCAGCACGTGGAAGTAGTTCGCCGGCGTGGTCGGATAGACCACCTGCATGTTGTCCTCGGCGCACATCTGCAGATAGCGCTCGAGGCGCGCGGACGAGTGCTCCGGCCCCTGGCCTTCATAGCCATGCGGCAGCAGGCAGACGAGACCGGACATGCGCAGCCATTTGCGCTCGCCCGACGAGATGAACTGGTCGAACAGCACCTGCGCGCCGTTGGCGAAGTCGCCGAACTGCGCCTCCCACAGCGTCAACGCGGTGGGCTCGGCGAGCGAATAGCCGTATTCGAAGCCGAGCACCGCCTCTTCCGACAGCAGCGAGTTGATGACCTCGAAGTGGCCCTGCTCTGGCGTCAGATGGTTGAACGGGGTGTAGCGGCTCTCGTCCTCCTGGTCGATCAGCACCGAGTGGCGCTGCGAGAAGGTGCCGCGCTCGCTGTCCTGGCCGGAGAGACGAACCTTGTGGCCTTCCAGAAGCAGCGTGCAGAACGCCAGCGCCTCGCCGGTCGCCCAGTCGAGCCCAATGCCGCTGTCGATCGCCTTGGCGCGGTTCTCGAGGAAGCGCAGGATCGTACGGTGCGGGCGGAAGCCGTCCGGCACCTTGGTAATCTTGCGGCCGATATCCCGCAGCCGGTCGATCTCGACCCCGGTCACACCACGGCGCGCTTCTTCTTCCTGGTCAGCCGACTTGAAGCCGGCCCACTTGCCGTCGAGCCAGTCGGCCTTGTTCGGACGATAGCTGGTGCCGGCCTCGAACTCGGCATCGAGACGTGCGCGCCAGTCGGCCTTGGCCTTCTCGACCTCGCCCTCGGTCATCACGCCTTCGGCCACCAAGCGCTTGGAGTAGATCTCCAGCGTCGTCGCATGCGCGCCGATCTTCTTGTACATCACCGGCTGGGTGAACGCCGGCTCGTCACCTTCATTGTGACCATGCCTGCGGTAGCAGAACATGTCGATGACGACCGGCTTGTGGAACTTCTGCCGGAACTCGGTCGCGACCTTGGCCGCGAACACCACCGCCTCCGGATCGTCGCCGTTGACGTGGAAGATCGGCGCATCGATCATCTTGGCGACGTCGGACGGATAGGGCGACGAGCGCGAATAGCGCGGATAGGTGGTGAAGCCGATCTGGTTGTTGACGATGAAATGGATCGAGCCGCCGGTCCGGTAGCCCTTCAGATCGGACAGCGCGAAACACTCCGCGACGACGCCCTGGCCGGCGAAGGCCGCGTCACCGTGCATCAGCAGCGGCAGCACCGAGATGCGCATGTCCGGCGGATCGCCATGCTGGTCCTGCTTGGCGCGGACCTTGCCGAGCACGACGGGGTCGACGATCTCCAGATGCGACGGGTTGGCAGTCAGCGACAGATGGATGCGGTTGCCGTCGAACTCGCGGTCCGAGGAGGCGCCGAGGTGATATTTGACGTCGCCTGAACCTTCGACCGCGTCGGGGTTGGCAGAACCGCCCTTGAATTCGTGGAACAAAGCGCGGTGCGGCTTGCCCATGACCTGGGTCAGGACGTTGAGGCGGCCGCGATGCGGCATGCCGAGCACGACCTCCTTCACGCCGAGATTGCCGCCGCGCTTGATGATCTGCTCCAGCGCCGGGATCAGCGCTTCGCCGCCGTCGAGGCCGAACCGCTTGGTGCCGGTGAACTTGACGTCGCAGAACTTCTCGAAGCCTTCGGATTCGATCAGCTTCTGCAGGATCGCGCGGCG
>JBARNF010000284.1:0-6119 GCA_049802835.1 Bradyrhizobium sp. | reverse complement strand
CGCCGGCACCAGCCGGCCTTGTCGATGTGGCAGCCGAGCAAGGCAAGCACCTGCAAGTCGCGGGGCTCCAGCGAGCGATCGAAGATCGCCCCGGCCGGCATGATGGAAAGGCGAGGATGGCTCATGTCACGACTTCCAGGAAAGAGCAGACGCACGCACGCGACGACACGGAGGAGGCTCGACGAGCAGGTTCAGCGTCCGCAAGCTGACGCCTCCTCAGGGCTGCAAGCCGGCGTCTTGCCCGCGCGATCAACCCGTTCAAGCTCGCGCCAGTATTCGGTCCAGTAGATCGGTCGGTCGCCCTGCCATTCCTGGCGCCCGACTTTCACGACATCGCAGCGAGCACATTGCTGCTCGGTCTTGTGGACGAAGTGGACCTTGTCGCCCCAGCGATGGCGCGGCGAATTCATGAGATGATCCCGCGGCGATATTCGATCGGCACGCCGATGAACTCAGCCATGCGAACGCCGGCCGCCATGCCCTCCGAGATGCCGCGGTCGACATAGACGACCACGGCGTCGGCGAGATGCAGCCAGGCATGCCCGGCGTTGATGCCGTGCGCGCGTTCGCGACCATCGTTGTCGTCGAGTACGGCAGGCTGCGTGTAGAGCAGATGCGAGGCGAGCGGCGCCTCGCCGCGCAGCAGCGCATCCCGCACGCAGGCCCGCGCATAAGCGACATTGTCCGCGACATCGCCGGCATAGGGCGACTCGAGGATGACGCGGCGCATCTGGCGCGGCGTGAGTGTTTGATGCCTGGGGATTTTGGTCATGTCTCAAAGCCCGGCACGTTGCGCGGTGCGCCGCAGGAATGGCGGGATGTCCAGCGGGTGCGGCGCCGGAGGCATCCGGTCCTGATCCCGCGCTCGCGACAAGGCTTCGGACCGCGCCGGGACTTCTGCGGACACCTGCACGGGCACGTCTCCCGACAGCATCGGCTGCACCGTCGTTGCCGGCGCCTGATTGCCCCAAAGTGCCCAGCCCGGCCGCGCGCGGCGCGCGTTGAATTCCACCTTCGGCACGTTCGGCCAGTGGAATTCGATGATCTCATGCAGATTGTCGGGCTTCTCACTGTGCGCACCGACAGGCGCCGAGAAGGTGCTGCGGAAATGCGCCGTCGCGGGCGGAACCACCTTGCCGCGCGCGCCGACCAGGACGAGCTCATGTTCGCCGGTGAACCAGTAGCCAGGACCGCGCGCATTGCCGGAGCGTTGCTTGTTCCAGGCGAGATTGGTGACGTAGCGGAAGCCCTGCAGCTCCATCACCTTGATCGCGATCGCCAGATGCGGCCCCGTTGTCCATTTGAACAGGATGCAGTCATCGGCCAGACAGGCGAAGCGCTCGGCGCAGCGCGCGACGATCTCCTCCGGCGTGTGCGCGTCCTCGGACGTTTCGTAGTGCATCGAGGGATGCCGCTCGGTCCCGGTCTCGCGCGACCAGGCCTCATGGTCCCATTCGAAATCCTCGATCGCGACGCCGTATTTGTCCGGCAGCGCCTGGATCTTGCGGCCGAGATTCGTCTCTCGTTCGGCGCGCCGCTCCTTCTTGGCGTCGATCTTTTCCTTGCGGATCTCGCGGATGACCGGTGCCAGCGCCTTCTTGGTCTCCGGCGTCAACCTGCCCTCGGCATCGCGCGGCAGTGATGCGATGATCTCGGCCTGGCGCTCGACTGGCTGCGCCGCGATCTCGGCCGCAGCGGCGACGGACACCCTGCCCTGTTCGACAGCCTGCGAGATCTCCGGCGCCGCATGCGCAATGACCGCACGTGCGCGGTCGATGCCTGCGACGTCGGATTGCGTCATCCTGGCCGCCTGCCCGCGGCTAATGTTTGCAATTTGCGAAGTTTCCGCCGCAGGCCGCCCCTGCTTCAGGGTGACCAGCTTGGCGCCGACCATGCGGCGCTGATCGTCGGTCAGATGCCGCCGCCGAAAATTCTTGGACAGGACGTAGTCGAGCGGATTGCCATCATTCTCGGGACGAAACTGCCTGAAAAGGACGCTGGTCTCCGGGTCGAGCTGCGTCAGCGACAGCGGCTTGCCGTGGAGATCGACGACGCCCCAGCCGTCGCCGAGCGGCTCGCCGGTCGACATGATCCAGACCAGCGCGCGATACCGGTTGCGACCGTCGAGGATGGCGCCGTCGAGCAGGTCGATCCGATCGGCTAATCCGGTCGTGCGGATGTCTTCTGCGAAGTCGTAGAACTCTTGCCCCTCGATCAGCGGGAACAGGTCGGCATAGGGGTGAACGGACAACGTCACGGCTGCCCCTCCATCCGCGGCGTCAAGCCGATGCTCAAGGGAATGACGATATCGGTCAAAACGGCACCTCCTCCAGCTCGCGCCGCGGGCCGAACGCGGCGACCAGGTCGCCAACGATGCCGTCGAGCGGCGGGATCTCGTCCCGCCGGAAGCGGTTGCTGCAGTTCTGCTTGTGGGTGGCCCAGCGCAGATTGGCGCGGCGATTGTCGAGCGTCTGGCCGTTGATGTGGTCGACGTAGTGCGTCGCCATGAAGCGGTCCGAGCGCGGCTCGGCCGCGATCATGATCTCGCGATGCATCCGCAGCGTGGCGCGCGACGGCCCGACGTTGCGCTTGGCATATTTCTGCCAGGGCGTGCGCGAGCCCCAGGATACGTTCCAGATCGTCTCCGACAGCCAGGCGTGATCTTCGGCATCGACCAGGCACCAGATGTTGTCGCGCGCCGACAGCATGATCCGCCGCCACGGCGTCCAGCTCAGGTCGATCAGATCGGCGGTCTCGATCTCGATCCGCTGGCGCGCCTCGGCGATGTCAGCGCGGATCATGAGGCCTTCCGCTTGTTCATGAAGTCCTGGAACAGCGGCGGCACGTATTGCTCGGCGAAGGACTGACCGTCGGCCGTGCGCCACAGCCGCATCGGCACGCCGCCGACACTGGCGATGATCTCGCCGTTGACGGGGATCAGGAGCTGCAAGGCCTCGATCACCTGCTCGCGGCCGACACCATCCTGCGTCAGCCGCCGCACCTGGACGTGCAGCGGATGCTCGGCCGTCATGCCGAGCGCATGCATGTAGACGTCGTCGACCGACTCCGCCTCGGCTAGCTCGCTCGGATCTTTCTGCCGCCGTTTGATGATGCGGCGCATCGACTTGGTGTCGTAGCCCTTGGCCTTCGCCTCGGCGAACAGCACCTTCTGCTCGTCTCTGAGCTCGACGATTTCCTGCACCAGGCGCTCGATGCGCTCGATGTAGGATTTAAGCTCCTCGCGGGTTTCGGTGGTGGCGAGATTGCTCATGACTGCGCCTTCACCAGCAATGGGTCGGCGCGTTCGGCCGCCAGTTTGAACAGGCCAGCAATCCGCAGCGCGCGCTTCGGCGTCGTCGCGATGTCCGCGAGGATCCGGCCGTCGGCGCCGCGAATTCGCACCCGCACCGAAAGGTCCTCACAGACCGACAGCTCCAACACGTGCTGCAGCGAGCAGACCTGCTCGCTGTCGATTTCGGCTTCTGCGGCCCGCATGCCTCACCCTTCCCTGAGATTGTTTTCGAGCGCGGCCAGCCGCCGCGCCGTGTCGTTCTGCTGCTGACGGAGCCGCGCGATCTCGCGCACACTGCGAACGCTCTTGGCCCAGGGCGCCTGCACGCCCTCGATCAAGGCGTCATGCACGCGGTCGCCGATGTCGGAGCGCAGCAGCCGCGCCAGCGCTTCGCCGCTCGGCGACGTATGGCCGCCGAGCCAGCGCTCGGCCGTCGAGATGTCGCATCCCGTTCGCGCCACGATCTCGCGCGGACACTTGCGGCCGAAAATCCGCTTCAGCTGCAGCGCGACCGGCAAGAACCACCCGCACTCCTGCGGGATTCGACCCGCAGCGGCGCGGTTTCGCCTTTTTGAGGCCGGCTCCAATGCTAGGCTATTGGCCATCGCGCTTCTCCTGCTCGGAGGGAGCGGGCTTGATGCCCCAGAGAGCCGGAGATGCCGCGAGGCCACGTTCTGCTAGCGCACGGGAGAAAATCAGGAACGTCGAATGGGGAAGGTTCCCTCGAGCGCGGGCGTTCGTAATCGGATTTTGGCGCCTATAGCCCGCAAGGAGGGCCGCTTTGCGGGTACCTCCCAGCGCGTCGATCACTTCGGTCGCCGTATGGAGCTGTTTGGGGGGCGAATCAAGCATGCCCTCAAATTAATACACACCAGGTGTAATATTCAAATCGTACGAACGGTTGTTATGCAATGTCGAGCATTTTGAGCATCTTCCCCAGCAAGATGGCAGACGAAATCGTTGAAATCGGCCGGCGGCTACGCCGCACACGCGAGGCCATGAAGCTCAACCAAGCGATGTTCTGTCGCTTGGTTGGCATTCAGCAGCAGGCCTGGAACAATTATGAACGGGGCACGCGACGGATCTCCCTCGACCAAGCCCTTCGTGTCTGCAAGGTGACCGGCGTCTCGCTCGATTGGATCTATCGCGGTCTCGCCGCAGGCCTTCCGGTCAACATCATCAACGGCCTGCAGGAACAGATAGACCGAAAGAACTAATCCAACGCCGGAGGGCCTCCACACTGCGCACAAGCGGCGGCAAGGCCAGAGCAAGGCCAAAAAAGCCCGCCATTGCAATAATCTCGGTCGCACTTGGAAAGCTGAATCCAACGGATAAGATCGCAAGGATGTAGCCGTGCGCGATAACAGCACATACCGCGAAGACGGCGCCGCAACCGGACCCAAGTACCAGCGACGTCAAAATGATCCCCGCCGAAAGGATCCATCCAGAAACGGATTCCAGGCCCGCGAACCAGGCGAGACCGATGGCCGCCGGCACAAAGGCGGATATCAGCGCGACCGTAGCCAACGTGGCCCTTCCTGCTCCTAAGGGAGGCAGCGCCCCGCGACGGCTTGCGCCAGGGACAAAGGCTCCTGTCGCGGTAAGCGGCGCGACCTGATTGCTCTCCCCAAGCCGCACGGCCTCCAGCGGGTCACGCACCAGGAAGTTCTCCAGAAGGTCCTGCGCTTGCGCAAGGGTTGCACGCGCTTCATCAACATTTTCAGGCAGTTGTACCGCAATCTGCATCGCAGATCGGCGCACATTGTCAGTTGTAGCAACCAACTTTTTCAGCATTTCCATATCCTCAAGCACAAATACACCTTGCGTGTAATTGTCGGAGCTTGTTACACACGTCGTGTAATCCACAAGCAAGCGGCTTGAGATGAAAATTTTGACTACATCGGGGCCTAATTTCATTTTTGATCGTGTCGACCTCGAACAACATCGACCACACGGGGATTGCGGGGATAGTTCGCAACAATCTAGGACCGGGTTAATCAATTTGCGCTCGGCGGAATTTCTTCCGGCTGATGACCGCGCGCTTACGGCCGTCCGCGGCAAGGTCACCTTCCTGATCAACGGCCCTTTGATGGGCACCGAGGCGCGGCGCCGCGCCGTACTCGAGAACATGGCCCGTGACCTCTACTCAGCGCGCGAATGCAGCGACGCTGGAGATTCACGACGGCTGCTGCTGGCGAAAGGGCACAACCTCATCGACGTCCTTGTGCTGCACGCCGAGGCGATCGCTCTCGCCAGCACATGGCTTGCCAGGCCGCACGCCGAGGTCACCGCGACTGACGCGGAGCAAGCCGCCACGCGCGGACGATGAATCAATCCCAACCACCACATCGAGAAACAGCGATGCCGAAAAGCGCCTCCATCAAGAAGCCACGCTCCACGACCGAGACCGACGCGAAGATCGGCAGGCGCATTCGCATGCGCCGCCTCGAACTCGGCATGAGTCAGACCGATCTGGCTAACGCCGTCGGCGTCACGTTTCAGCAGATCCAGAAGTATGAGAGAGGCACCAACGGCATCCGCGGATCGCGGCTTGCCGCCATCGCCGCCGCGTTGCAGATCGACCTTCCGTTCCTATTCGCGGCGAAAGACGCAGCGCCTGACGACACCATCGTCGATAAGTTCATCACTTCGTCCGAGGGCATACGCATTGCCAAGGCATTTGCGCAGATCCCCGAGAGCACCCGCGCGACAATCGTCAAACTGGCGGAGTCGCTGGCGCAGGATCTCCGACAATAAGCGCCGGACCATTCCGGATCGAAGTTCGACAAGACGCCGATCCCGGCGCGATGGGTGGACTGATGAAGCG
>JBARNF010000283.1:0-2055 GCA_049802835.1 Bradyrhizobium sp. | reverse complement strand
CAGCGAAGCAATCCAGAGTCATCGCGCAGCCTTGGATTGCTTCGCTGCGCTCGCAATGACGCAGCAACTGACAAGCTTATCGCGCCGAGCATGTATGAGTTATTAGTCCGCGCTGCCCTCACCCGATCGCCACGCCACCACCGATGGTGCGGTTCAGCACCTGCGTGGTGCGCTCGATGCGCTCGGCGGCGGCGTTGAGGGCCTTGGCCACCGCCATCTGCGTGGCGCGGGCGCGGTCGCTCGCCTGGTTGCGCACGTTGCGCAGGCCTTCGAGCTCCTGCTCCAGCACCTGAACGCGCTGATTGGCGTCGATCAGCTCATCGCAGACGGTGAGCGCGGCCATCACCGTGAGCCTGGCATCGCCGATCTCGCCGAACTTGCCGCGCAGATTGGTGATGCGCGTCTCCAAGCTCTCGGCGAGCTTCAGGAGCCGAAGCTCCTGCCCCTCCTCGCAGGCCATGCGATATTGCCGGCCGTTGATGGTGACGTTGATGTGGCTCATTCGTCATCCTCATCGTCTTCAGCGTCGCTTTGCGGGCCGTCCGGCGCGCCGCCGCCGTTGAGCACCGCGCGGATGGTGCCGATCGCCGTATCGAGGCGTTCGGCGATCTCGCGATTGGTGCGCTCGAGCCGGCGCGATTTCATCAAGGAACCGTCGAGCTCGTCAGCGAGCCGCGAGCGGTCGGCGCCGAGCGCCTGGATGCGCGTGGCGAGCTCGTCCTCGTCGCGATCCGCCTCGCGCCGCCGCTCGACCGCGCTCTCCAGCGCGTCAAGCGCCGTCATCAGCCGCCGCGTCGCCGCCTCGAGATCGGTGGCGCCGGGTTCCACCTGACCGGCAAGATTGGCAGGGTGATCGTTCATGGCACGGATGCGAGGCCCTTACACCGCGGGGATAGCGACAAAAGGCGCTGTCCGGCAAGCGTTTACGGGCAAAATCTTACGTGCTGGGCGAGCGAAGCGCAACGCTCGGCCGAAACTATGCACTACTAAGCAACTTTTGAGCCTTCCGGGACGTTGCATTGCCTTTGATTCCCGGAACCGAGGTGCTAATCAGCCCGCAAAATCCCGGCCCGCCAGAAATACCGGCGGCGTCCCTGTCATCAGCATTTCACGTTTGGACGGATTCCAGCATGACGCAGGTCGATCACTCCCGCATGGCCAACGCCATCCGCGCGCTCGCAATGGATGCCGTCGAGAAGGCGAAATCGGGCCATCCCGGCCTGCCGATGGGCGCCGCCGACGTCGCCACCGTGCTGTTCACCCGCTTCCTGAAATTTGATGCGGCGCAGCCCGCCTGGCCGGACCGCGACCGCTTCGTGCTGTCGGCCGGCCACGGCTCGATGCTGCTCTACGCGCTGCTGTATCTGACCGGCAACGAGGACATGACGCTCGACCAGATCAAGCGTTTCCGTCAGGTCGATTCGCTGACCCCGGGCCATCCGGAGAATTTCCGCACCAAGGGCATCGAGACCACCACCGGCCCGCTCGGCCAGGGCATCTCGACCGCGGTCGGCATGGCGCTGGCCGAGAAGATGCTGCAGGCCGAATACGGCAAGAAGACCGTCGATCACCACACCTATGTGCTGGCCTCGGACGGCGACCTGATGGAGGGCATCTCCCAGGAAGCGATCGCGATGGCCGGGCACTGGAAGCTCAACAAGCTGATCGTGCTGTGGGACGACAACGGCATCTCGATCGACGGCCCGCTCTCGATCGCCGATTCGGTCGATCAGGTGAAGCGCTTCAAGGCCTGCGGCTGGGCCGCCGAGCTGATCGACGGCCATGATCCCCAGGCCATCGAGGCCGCCATCACCCGGGCGCAGAAATCCTCCAGGCCGACCCTGATCGCCTGCAAGACCACGATCGGCTACGGCGCGCCGACCAAGGCCGGCACCTCCAAGGTGCATGGCGAGGCGCTCGGGCCCGAGGAGCTGAAGGGCGCCAAGGAGAAGCTCGGCATCTCGCAGGACGCCTTCTCGGTGCCTGACGACGTGCTCGCGGCCTGGCGAGAGGCCGGCCGCCGCGGCGTGCCGGCGCGGACCGAATGGGAGACGC
>JBARNF010000282.1:0-1954 GCA_049802835.1 Bradyrhizobium sp. | reverse complement strand
GACCGAGCGCGGCCGGCTGCTGTCCAGGCTGGGCCGCCTCGTCGAGGACAATGCGGAGGAGCTGGTGCGGCTCGAAGCGGCCGACACCGGCAAGCCGATGAAGCAGGCCAGGGCCGATGTCGTCGCGGTCGCGCGCTATTTCGAATATTACGGCGGCGCCGCCGACAAGGTGCATGGCGACACCATTCCCTTCCTTGATGGCTTCTTCGTCACGACCGTCTATGAGCCGCTCGGCGTCACCGGCCACATCATTCCCTGGAACTATCCCGGGCAGATGTTCGGACGCACGGTGGCGCCGGCGCTGGCGATGGGCAATGCGACCGTGATCAAACCGGCCGAGGAGGCCTGCCTGGTGCCGTTGCGGCTGGCCGAACTCGCCGCCGAAGCCGGTTTCCCGGCCGGCGCGATCAACGTCGTGCCGGGGCTCGGCGAAGAAGCCGGCGCCGCGCTGTCTGCGCATGCCGGCATCGACTTCCTGTCCTTCACCGGCAGCCCGGAGGTCGGCACCCTGGTGCAGACGGCGGCGGCGAAGAACCACATCGGCTGCACGCTGGAGCTCGGCGGCAAGTCGCCGCAGATCGTGTTTGCCGACGCCGATCTCGATGCGGCGCTGACCTCGGTGGCGGCGGCGATCGTGCAGAATGCCGGGCAGACCTGCTCGGCCGGCTCGCGCGTGCTGGTCGAGCGTTCGATGTGGGACCGATTCCTGGCCGAGTTGACGCTCCGCTTCGAGAAGATCACCGCCGGCACGCCGGAGATGGATCTCGATCTCGGTCCCGTCATCAGCGCCGTGCAGAAGAAGCGCATCGAGGGCATGCTGGCGCGCGCCGAAGCCGGCGGCGCCCGGCGCGTGGCGTCCGGCAGGATCGCCGAGGGCGTGCCCGGCGACGGCTTCTACGTCGCGCCGGCGCTCTATCAGCACGTCGCGCGCGATTCGGAGCTGGCCCGTGACGAGGTGTTCGGCCCGGTTCTGGCAGCGATGCCGTTCGACGACGAGGCCGATGCGATCAGGCTCGCCAACGGCACCGATTTCGGCCTGGTCGCCGGCGTATGGTCGGGCGACGGCTCGCGCGCGATGCGCGTCGCGCGCAAGGTCCGGGTCGGCCAGATGTTCGTCAACGGCTATGGCGCCGGCGGCGGCATCGAGCTGCCGTTCGGCGGCATGAAGAAATCGGGCCACGGCCGCGAGAAGGGGTTCGAGGCGCTCTATGATCTCGCGGCGATGAAGACCTTGATCGTGAAGCACGGCTGAAATGGAACGCAGCGGACGTTTGCAACGAGGAGTGAGCGGATGAGCGACGAGTTGTTCGAGAAGGGCCTGAAGGTGCGGCGCGAGGTGCTGGGCGCGGACTATGTCGACGGCAGCCTGGCCAAGGCCGATGACTTCATGATGGCGTTCCAGCACATCACCACCGAGATGTGCTGGGGCTATGCCTGGACCCGGCCGGGGCTCGACCGCCGCACCCGCAGCATCATCAACCTCGCGATGCTGACGGCGCTGAGCAAGCCGAGCGAGCTCAAGCTGCACGTCAAGGGCGCACTGACCAATGGCGTCACGGTCGAGGAGATCAAGGAGATCCTGCTGCACGCGACCGTCTATTGCGGCATTCCGGCCGGCCTGGAGGCCTTCAAGGCGGCGCATGAGGTGCTGGCGGCGGAGGGCGCGATCGCGAAGAAGGACGGCGCATGAACCCGCCGCGCAAGGTGCTGTTCGTCGGCATCGGCAACATGGGTCGGCCGATGGCGGCGCGCCTCGTCGGCGCCGGCTTCGAGGTCGCCGTCAATGATGCCGTGGCGGGCCGGGCTGCGGATTTCGTCAGCCAGGCCGGCGGCGTCGAAGCGGCGGATCTGGCAGTGGCGGCCGCTGCGGCCGAGGTCATCATCACGATGCTGCCGACCAGCAGGCATGTCGGCGAGGCCGTCGCGGCCTTGCGCGCGGGGCTGCAGCGCGGCC
>JBARNF010000281.1:0-3984 GCA_049802835.1 Bradyrhizobium sp. | reverse complement strand
GCCGCCGGTTGTATCCGCGGATTGAGCACGTACTCCTTCAGCACCTTGTCGGTGGCGGCATCGACCTCGACGAGCGACACGTCATAGCTCCAGAGATCGGCGAGGTTCTGAAGGACGCGCTTGGTGTCGGTCTCGGCGAGCTGGGCTCCCTTGACCACGGTATGCCGCAGCATCAGGCGACGGTCACCGGCGAGATCGACATCGACCACCTCGATATTCGGATCGATGTAGCCGACGTCATACTGCTTCGACAGCTCGCGGCGGATACGGCGGTAGCCGCGCTCGTCGTGGATGGCGTCGACGAGGATGCCGGCGCGGTCTGCCGGATCGTCATGCAGATGGAACAGCCGCAATTGCCGGATCAGGTTCGGGCTCAGGAACTGGGTGATGAAGCTTTCGTCGCGATAATTGGCCCAGACGTCGCGCAGCACCGCCATCTCGTCGCCCGTGCCCGCGATGTCCGGAAACCATTCGCGGTCTTCCTCGGTCGGGTCCTTCACGATGCGCTCGATGTCCTGCATCATCGCAAAGCCGAGCGCATAGGGATTGAAGCCGGAGAAACGCGGGTCGTCGAACTCCGGCTGGAATACGACATTGGTGTGCGACTGCAGGAATTCGAGGAAGTTGCCGTCGGTCAGACGGCCGTCCTGGTGCAGCCGGTTCATGATACGATAATGCACGTACGTCGCCGTGCCCTCGTTCATGACCTTGGTCTGGCCCTGCGGATAGAAATACTGGGCGATGTGGCGCACGATGCGCAGCAGTTCGCGCTGCCAGGGGGCCAGCCGTGGCGCGGTCTTCTCGAGGAAATACAGCAGGTTTTCCTGCGGCAGGCCGAGCAGCGCGCGGCGGCGCTCGACGTTCAGCACCGCGCTGGTCTTGACCGGGCCGGTCGGCACCGTCCGCCAGAGATCGTTGAACGTGCCCTCCTCGTAGAGCCGGCGCTTGCCCGCCCGCTTCTCCTCCTCGCGGAAGTCGAGCTTCTTCTTGCCGGGATAGCGGTCAACGCCATGCGACATCAGCGCATGCGCCGCGTCGAGCGTGTGCTCGACCGCGAGCCGGCCATAGCGCTCCTCGCATTGGCCGACGTAGCCGCGAGCGAAATCGAGATAGTCGAGAATGCCGTCGGCGTCGGTCCACTGCTTGAACAGGTAGTTGTTCTTGAAGAAATGGTTGTGACCGAACGCCGCATGGGCGACGACCAGCGTCTGCATCGTCGCCGTATTCTCCTCCATCAGATAGGAGATGCACGGCGAGGAGTTGATCACGATCTCATAGGCGAGGCCCATGAGGCCCTTGCGATAGGAGGCCTCGTGATACGCGAAGTGCTTGCCGAACGACCAATGCCTGTAGAACAAGGGCATGCCGACCGAGGAATAGGCGTCGAGCATCTGCTCGGCGGTGATCACCTCGATCTGGTTGGGATAGGTGTCGAGCCCGAGCTCGTTGCGGGCCACCGTCTCGCAGGCATCGTGGATGCGCTGCAGTGTCGAGAAATTCCAGTCCGCGCCCTCGAACAGAAGCTCGCTCATGAGGCCGCCCTTTCCTGTGTCGTGCCGCGACGCTGAAACAGGTCGTGGAAGACAGGAAAGATCTCGCTGCGGTCGCGCACCTTGCGCATCGACAGCGGCGCGCCGTTGGCGCGAAGCCGCTCGTAAAGCGACCACAGCGCGGAGTCGGGCATCTCGAAGGAATAAGTGCCGGACTCACCGACCTCGAGATAGGCGAAGAACTGCGACACCGGCAGGATGTTGTCGGTCAGCAGGCGCGCAACATTCTCGGAATCCGAGGTGGCGTTGTCGCCGTCGGAGGCCTGCGCCGCGTAGATGTTCCAATCGCTGGGGCGGAAGCGCGAGCGGACGATGTCGTGCATGCATTGCAGGGCGCTCGACACCAGCGTGCCGCCCGATGCCGGTCCATAGAAGAAGGTCTGCTCGTCGACCTCCTCGGCACGATCGGTATGGCGGATGAACACGATCTCGACATGGCGATAGCGCCGGGTCAGGAACACGTAGAGCAGCATGTAGAACCGCTTGGCGAGGTCCTTCATGTGCTCCGACATCG
Organism: Bradyrhizobium sp.; assembly: GCA_049802835.1. Lineage (GTDB taxonomy): Bacteria > Pseudomonadota > Alphaproteobacteria > Rhizobiales > Xanthobacteraceae > Bradyrhizobium. The sequence continues at coordinate 1,920 of JBARNF010000281.1, read as the reverse complement.
AGCCGGAGACGTCCATCAGACAGAACATCACGGCCTGAGCGACCGGCTTCGGCACGGTCTCGAAGCGGCGATAGCGGATGTCGATCGGGTCGATGAACGGGATGCGCTTGGCCTTGGCCTTCAGCGCCTCGAGCTCGGCGAGGAGCTCGGCACGTTTCTCCTCGTCGCTCTCCTGCTCCAGCCTGGCCTCGAGCTCGGCGATCGCCTGCGGCCGCGGCCGGCGCAGCGCGACGCGCCGGGCAAGCGCCCGGGTCACGGTGCGGCTGATCGAAATATTGGCCGGCGAGCCCGAGGTCGCATAGCCTGCGCGCTGCAGCCCGTGGCTTTCGGCCTCGGCAAACTTGCGCTTGGCGAGATCGGGCAGTTCGAGATCGTCGAGGAACAGGTTGACGAACTCTTCCTTGGTCAGCACGAAGCGGAAAGCATCCTCGCTGTCGCCCTGCCCCGGTGCCGATTTGCGGCCGCTACCGTCACCCGAGCGCGGCAGGATGTCGCCCTCGACGAACTTCTTGTTGCCAGGCAGCACCATGTCGCGGGTGCCGCCTTCGCGGCGGAAGCGCGGCTCATCCATGCCGTCGAGCGGGATCGAGATTTCGCCGCCCTCCAGCACGTCCTTGATGTCGCGATCCTGCGACGTCTTCTTGACAGCTCCCTGAACCAAGGCCTTGGCTCTGCGCAAAAATCGCTGACGGTTCTCGAGACTTTTGCCGCCCGGGTTCAGGCGCCGATCAATGATGTGCATGACCACGTTTCCATACGCCTCCTGGTGCGGCGGATTCGACGCTCCCTCTCCCCCGCCGCGATGTCGCGGTGCAACCTTCCGACCCGACGCGCTGCACCCGCATCAACAGTTCACCAACCTTGCTCTGGCGCCCGACATCCGCCGAAGCCCCTCACGGGAGGCGGACGTCGGCGCCCGAACACGCATTAACCCGCCTGCTTCACCCGCATGTACCATTCGACCAGCCGGCGGACCTGCCGCTCGGTGTAGCCGCGTTCGACCATGCGCGCGACGAAGTCGTCGTGCTTCTTCTCGGTATCGCCATCCTTCTTGCTGCCGAACGAGATGACCGGAAGCAGATCCTCGACCTGCGAGAATATCCTCTTTTCGATCACTTCGCGGATCTTTTCGTAGGAAGTCCAGGACGGATTTTTTCCGCCATTCTGCGCCCGCGAGCGCAGCGAGAACTTGACAACCTCGTTGCGGAAGTCCTTCGGATTGGCGATCCCGGCCGGCTTCTCGATCTTGGTCAGCTCCTGGTTCAACAGCTCGCGGTTGAGCAACTGTCCCGTATCGGGATCCTTGAAGTCCTGATCCTCGATCCAGGCGTCGGCATAGTCGACGTAACGGTCGAACAGGTTCTGGCCATAGTCGGAGTAGGACTCCAGATAGGCTTTCTGGATCTCATGGCCGATGAACTCCGCATAGCGCGGCGCCAGGTCGGCCTTGATGAATTCGAGATAGCGCTTTTCGATCTCCTCGGGCAGTTGCTCGCGCCGGATCGACTGCTCCAGCACATACATCAGATGGACCGCGTCGGCCGAAACCTCCGACGTGTCGTGATTGTAGGTCGCCGCCAGCACCTTGAAGGCGAAGCGCGTGGAGATGCCGTCCATGCCCTCGTCGACGCCGGCCGCGTCGCGATACTCCTGGACACTGCGCGCTTTCGGATCCGACTCCTTCAAGCTCTCGCCGTCGTAGATCCGCATCTTGGCATAGAGCGTCGAGTTCTCGTGCTTGCGCAGCCGCGACATCACCGAGAAGCGGGCCAGCGTATCCAGCGTCGCCGGCGCACAGGGCGCGGCGGAAAGCTCGGAGCCATGGATCAGCTTCTCGTAGATCTTGCGCTCCTCGGTGACGCGCAAGCAGTACGGGACCTTGATGACGCAGATGCGGTCGATGAAGGCCTCGTTGTTCTT
>JBARNF010000280.1:0-3168 GCA_049802835.1 Bradyrhizobium sp. | reverse complement strand
GCCGTTCTCGATCCAAAGGGAATAGGTCGGATCACTCGCCGCGATGATCGAGCGCGATGCGCTCGACATGATCCGGCCGTCGCTCGCCAGCCAATACCAGTTGGCCGGATTGTAACGCATCATCATTTTGATTGCCCTTTATCCGTAGATGCCGCCGTTCACCACCCCGGGGCTGCTGCCGGGATAGTGGTTGATGCCCGCGCCAGCGACGGACACGACAGAGAACTGCCCGGCCCAAAACTTCATGCCGGTGACGTTCGCGCCGCCCGTGATGGAGGCGTAAATCACCTGAGTGAAAGCGAGCGTCGCGCCGAGTACCCAGCCGCCATTGCCCATGGTGATGGGCGTCGTGACCGTCAGATTGACTGCGCTGAGCGAGGGCTGTTGAATGATCGCGCCATCGACGCAGTAGACGTGCCAGCCCGCCGTCATGAGCGGGTTGCCGCCCTGCGCCGGACCGCTGACCGTCATGTTGCCCGCATAGGTGACGACAGCGTTTTGCGAGAGCGCGAGATGCGAGCCGTTACAGGTGCCCCAGTTGATGTCATAGACCTGCAGAGATGTCCCGGCGCCGGCCACCTGGATGCCGTTCATCCCGTCGTTCGCGGTGTAGGCACCACCCGCGGCAACGGCAACGCCGCGGATGAAGTGGGCCGTACCGCAATTCACCGCCGTCACCGCAGAGGTGCTAGTGCCCGTGAGGCGGACATTGGCAGGCGTCGCGAAATTGCCGTACCAGAAGACGAATCCCGAACCGGACATCATCGCGAAACGAACGGACCCGAAAGCACCATCCGCGATTTGGATGGTGATATTGAAGCCGTTCAGGTTGAACCGAACGATGTAGTCTTGGGCATGCTGCACGGTGGCCCAGGCGGTTCCTACCGTGGTCCCGTCGTTCTGGTCATTGCCAGAATTGGACACATAGTAGGTATGAGCCGCCTGCAGATAGATCGGGGCGCCCGGCGTTTGCTTCTGCCACGCCAACTGGAACTTGGTGCCGTCGTAGGCGAAGGCCTGCATTGAGCCGGCGATCAAATCGCCCTGCTGCAACGGGGTGCCGTCGTAGCGGACCACCTGCTGATTGCCGAGGCCGTTGACGTTGAGGACCGTGGCCCCGCCGTTGTTGTTCTTGATGATGGTTACGACCACCATCCCCTTTTTGTATTCCTTGGCGCCGGGGTTGAGCGTCACCACGATGTTGTTTTGGGTGCCCGTGTCGTCGCCGTAGGTCGGCTGTCCCCGCTGGATCAGATATTCCATCGCGTTCGCGAACATCGCATCGGCATTGTCTTCCGAGACGACAGCGCCGCCCGCAATGAGGTTGCCGTTGATGCGGATCGAGTTTCGCAGCTGGGCAATGATGGCGTTGAGCCACACGGCCATGATGCGGGTGCCATCGTTCGCCGTCGCGCTGGAACAGTCCTGAAACCAAGTATCGGCCGCGCCGAAGACGCGACTTTCCGCTGGCCGCGTCGTCACCACGTTGATGGCGTTCGCAGGCCCTACAATGTCAGTCATAGATTGTTAGTTCCCGATAGTCTGATAGGTGATCCGGATGTGCGCGTGCACGACCCGATCAAGGATGCATTGGAGCGGCGAGATATCCGGAGGGCATGCCAAGGACGCCCCCGCCATGAGGGCGCCTGCATAAGGCTGTGTCTGCGTCGGGACGACGTGGGCCGGGCTCTCGTTGAGGTAGACGATGATCTGCAGCAGGGCCGCGCCCCGCAGTCCGCCGCCGGGCCAGGAGCAACCCGCCATGGCGTTACCGGAGGAGGCTCCGCAGTCGTCCACGATGACGGCGCATGCGATGGTCCAGCCCGCCCGCGCCGCTATCTCTTGATAGTATTCGCAGGTGGCCCCGCCGATCGCGGCCACCTTGGCGCACAAGTCGGGGAACGGGTCGCAGGCGTCGGGGAGGCCATATTCGGCCATCCATAGATCGTTGGTTTCCTTCTGTGTCGCGCACCAGAACTCAAGTCGGAGATCGCACCACCTCTGCAGAATGAACGCCACGCATGTGCCGATCGCTCGCCAGAAGGCAAAGAGGACACTCGCCTGCCGCGTCTTGGTTTGGAATGGCGGGTTATCGAACACGCCGCCATCGAAGGCGGCCACAAGGCCTTGCAGCGGGCCGCCCTCATTCGATTGCCACGCTCGACCACGCGGCAACAGCCGGATGATTGCCGCCACCACCTCATTGGGCGTGCGACATTGCAGCGGCGCAGGGCGCGCCGTCTCACATGTGGACATGGCGCCCCCGTCAGTTTGCTGCGAAGTTGAGCGCGCCGAGCGTCGCGATGCGCCCTTGCGCGATGACCGGATCAGCAGACGGCCCGTTGACGCTGCAGCGCGCCTCGCCCGCGGCGTTCGCTACCGCTTGCCAAATCCAGGAGCGTGAGAAGCTGGTCGGAGATGCGAGGTACGGCAGTTGGGAAATGGCGCCGTCAATGCCTGCGACCCTCGAATAGGCGAGGAACATCGCGGCCAATTCGAGCTTGATCGCCTCTTGCACGTCCGTGGTGAACGGGAGGAGCCCACCCACCGAGACGTCAATGGGCGACGCGATCGGAGCCGCGACCGTGACGATTGCCCCCGCCGGCTGCACGGTGTCGATAAACCCCGCGACGCGCGCGATATCCGCCGCCTGCGGAATGCCGTTCGGATAGATGTTGTCCATGAGGGGAAAGACCCTCACAGTCCCGGCGCCATTGAACAGCCGCTCGACAAACACCCGGGTGACGCCTGGAACCTGCGTCCCCCACATCACATAGTCGGCCGCTGATCCACCGTTCGGCGGGTTGCGCTTCCGGAAGAGAATGCGCTGCCGGTAGGTTTCATCGTCCTCGACGTCCAGGCCGGCAACGATGCCCGCCGTATCGACCTCGGCCGTGGCCGTGTCCAAGCCGGGACCGGAGGCGCCGGAGGTGATATCCAGAGGCGTTCCCGCGATCGAGTTGCCCGCCGAGCCGTTGGCTATCGCGTCGACAGCCACCGAGAGGTTGCCCGCCTGCGAGATGACGGCGCCCGCCGTTGCGGTGTATTTGATGCCGTCCTGCCGCGTGAAGATGGCGCCGGGGTCGATTGCCAACGCGTCCGTGGTTGCGATGACGATAGGGCCAGCCGAGGGCGTTGCAGGCCTTCGGGGCAAGCCCAGCTCTTCCC
>JBARNF010000279.1:0-1732 GCA_049802835.1 Bradyrhizobium sp. | reverse complement strand
CGCGCGCGCCCTTTTTCAGGAAATCGAAGCTGAGTTTTTGACCGCGCTTCACCTTGAAGGAAGCCCACGTCTCGCGCGCAACGCCGTCGACCTTGGGTGGCAACTCGGCGCCCGTCACCGCGACCATGGCGTCATCGCTGAATTCAAGCTCCGGGCCCATGAAGACGGCCTCCAGAACGGCGGCTCCTTCCTCATTGCCCACGAGCAGGTTGGCGGCCGTGAGCGCATGACGGTCCATGCCGCCGGAGAGCGGGATGCCGATGTGATAGTAACCGGGACGCCCGAGGTCCTGAACGGTGGTAGCAAGACCCGGCTTCAAAACCTTAATGGCCATGGAGGACCCCCTCGAGCTTGCGATTGTAACCGTCGATGTCGCGGTTGAATTCGGTGAGCGAGAACGAGACATTGCGGATGGTGGGCGCGAAGCGGCCCGCATCGACGTCGGCGACCGCCGCGTCATAGGCCGCCCGGTCGATCGGCTTCCACTTCACGATGTCGCCCGGCTTGAACAGGCACATGAAGTCGCGCAGATAGCTGATCTTCTGATTGGGATCGTAGATCGGCATCGGCGTGATGCCGAACATCTGGTAGCCGCCGGCGCCGCGCACCGAGTAGATGCAGCTGAAGCAGCCGCCGTGCCCGACCGTGAGCTTTGGCGTATCGGTGCGCGGCCGCAGATATTTCGGCGCCTGGAGCTGCCGTTTGCGCTCGACCATCTGATAGAGGAAGGGCAGGCCGGCGACGAAGCCGACCATGGAGACGAACCACGGTGCGCTCGAATGCGCCTTGATGAACGCGTCGACCCCGTCGAGATGGTTGATGCGCGCGGCGTATTCGAGATCGGTGCTGTTGGGATCCTGGTGGCGTTCGCGGAAGCGCATCAGCGTCTCGTTGGTCCAGGGATCGTCGTACAGCACGGGGATCTCGATGATCCTTGTCGCGATCACCGGTTCGGACTTTCCGGCCGCCGAATCCAGCCGCTTCAGCTCGGCCAGCATGTCGTCGGGCTTGATGATGTCCGGATCGAACTTCACCTGATAGGAGGCGTTGGCCGGGCAGATCTCGGTGACACCCTTGATCCTGGCGTCGCGCACCGCATTGGTGATGAACAGGCTCTTGAAGAAAGCCTCGAGCGACATGGCTTCATCCACTTCGGCGAAGATGTGCTCGTCGCCGCCGAAGGAAAATCTGGTTTGCATGGGGCACTGGCCTCCTGTTGCTGGCGTGGCGGATTATTTTGCGGTTGCGGGAGCAGGAACGGTCGGCGACGCCGGCGCGGCCTCTGACGCGGCAACACCGGCAGCAGCAAGACCCGCGATATGGGATGCGAGCCATGGTTCGAGCCAGGCGGTATGAAACCGCCCGGCCTGCACGTCGGGGTCATGCACCAGTGCCAAATGCAGTGCCTTGGTCGTGGTCAGCCCCTCGATGGTCAGTTCGCCGAGCGCGCGATCGAGCCGCCGGATCGCGCTGGCGCGATCCTCGTCGTGGACGATCAGCTTGCCGAGCAGGCTGTCATAGAACGGCGGCACCGTGTAGCCGGGGTAGAGCATGCTGTCGAACCGCACGCCGTTGCCGCCGGGCACGTTGAGCGCCGTGATGGTGCCAGGATTCGGCATGAAGCCCTTTGCCGGGTCCTCGGCGTTGATGCGGACCTCGATCGCGTGGCCGCTCATTCGCACCTGGTCCTGCCGGATCCGCAGCCGCTCGCCGCCGGCGATCCGGATCATCT
>JBARNF010000278.1:0-15171 GCA_049802835.1 Bradyrhizobium sp. | reverse complement strand
GCATCGGCCAGCGAGCGCACGCCATCCCAGCGCAGCTCCATGTTGAAGTTGAGCCCACCGCGAATGATGTGGAGATGATTGTCGATCAGGCCCGGCAGCACGCGGCGGCCCTTCAGGTCGATGACCTGGGTCGAAGGCCCCGCCAGCGGCATCACGTCCTGGTCGTGGCCGACGGCGGTGAACACGCCGTCCTTGATCGCGACCGCACTCGCCGTGGGGTTGGAGCGATCCAGCGTCGTGAACAGCCCGCGATGCAGGATGAGATCGGGATGATCGCTCATGAGGCCTTCTCGCCTTGCGCCGGGGAATTGGTGGTCTCTGCCCGGCCGTGATGACCGGGCAGCAGGCCGAAGATGTGCGTGGCGCAGGCGGCCTTCTGCCAGGCGGCCGCGAGGCTGGTGCCGGTGAGGAGCTGCTTGCCCACGGGAATGACCTGCTCGCCGACGAGGATTCCGAGCAGACCGACCAGCGCCACCAGCGGCGGCGCCGGCGAGCGGACCTGGAGCAGGCTGTAGATCACGCCGACCAGGAGCCCCGCCCCGAGCGAGAACAGATAGATCTTCATCGTGCGCCTCACGCGACCTTGGCACCGCCCTCGGAGGCGTGCTCGCCGAGCGCCCATTTGGAGAAGCGGATCTGGATGCCGTAAGGCGAATGCGCTTTGAGGATTTCCATCATGCCGTCATAGGTCTCGGCGCGCGCCCAATCCTGCTGCAGCTCGAAGGCGAACTGGCACGAGGTGATCGGCACGGCGCCGGCCTGCACCGCACGGTCCATGGCGCGATTGTGCGCCTCGACCGACAGGTCGCCGCAGGCATCGGCCGGGATGTAGATCTCGTAGCCCTCGCGCAGCATGTCGAGCGTCGGAAACAGCACGCAGGCCTCGGTCCAGAGGCCCGCGATGATGAACTTCTTGCGCCCGGTGGCCGCGACCTGCTTGCGGAAGCCGGCATCGAGCCAGGAGTTCATCGCCGTGCGGTCGACGATGTCGTGCTCCGGAAACAGCTCGGTCACCTCCGGCATGAAGGGGCCGGAGAACGAATCCTTCGCGACCGTGGTGAGCACGGTCGGAATCTTGAACAGCTTGGCTGCCTTGGCGACGATCTGGATGTTGTTGAACACGCCGAGACGGTCGTGCGACTGCACGCCCTGATACATCGCGGGCTGATAGTCGATCAGGGCGACGGCGCAGTTCTGCGGGGTAAGCATTTCGAGCTTGGACATGGGAGTTTCCTCGGAAAGCGGGTGGAATGATTGATCAGGCCAGTGAGGCGCGCAGCGCGGCGCTGCTCCGGGCAAAGCGCCGCCATGCCAGAATGCCCATGATGATGAAGAGCGCGAGCGTGACGAGTTGCGCTATCGCGAACGGCGGCTCGCTCTGGGTCGGCGCCAACGCATTGAGCACGCCGATCTTCTGGAACGACTGCACGATCGCGACGAAGACGTTGAGATAGAGCGAGAGCAGCGCGGTGACCACGTAGACCGGTCGCCACCGCCCCGACAGCGCGAACACATAGAGCGCGGCGGATGCGGCAACGAGGAGCACGAGCAGGATGATGCCGATGATCCGCGGCGGGTCGAGACCGAACGGCGGCAGCGGAAAGCCGGTCACGCCCGTCAGCACGGTCGTGACCAGGAACAGCGCCGCCCAGGCCGCCAGATGGCGGCCCGTCAGCATGCCGGCAAGCATGACGAGCCCGGCCGCAATGCCGATCAGGCTCAGTACCACGTGGATCTGAAGAAACAGAGGCGTCGGAATTCCCCAGGTCATGCAAGCCTCCTCTGATCAGCTCTTGATGAAGGACAGCAGATCGGCGTTGATGGTCTCCGCCTCGGTGGTCGGCATACCGTGCGGGAAGCCCTGGTAGGTCTTCAGGATGCCGTTCTTCAGCAGCTTGGCCGACAGCGGCGCGGAATCAGCGTAGGGTACGATCTGATCGTCCTCGCTGTGCATCACCAGCACCGGCAGCGTGATCTTCTTCAGGTCTTCGGTGAAGTCGGTCTGCGAGAACGCGACGACGCCGTCGTAATGCGCCTTGGCGCTGCCCATCATGCCCTGGCGCCACCAGTTCTGGATCACCGCCTCGGACGGCTTGGCGCCCGGTCTGTTGTAGCCGTAGAACGGCCCGGCTGCGACGTCGCGGTAGAACTCGGCACGGCGGGTCGCGACCTGGGTCTGGAAGTCGTCGAACACCGCCTTGGGCAGCCCACCGGGATTGGCGGCCGTCTGCACCATCAGAGGCGGCACCGCTGCGATGATCGCGGCCTTCGCCGCCCTGCTCTCGCCGTGACGCGCGAGGTAATGCACCACCTCGCCGCCGCCGGTGGAATGGCCGACATGGATGGCGTTCTTCAGGTCGAGATGTGCCGTGAGCGCCGCGAGATCGTCGGCATAATGGTCCATGTCGTGACCGTCGGCGACTTGGGCCGAGCGGCCGTGACCGCGCCGGTCATGGGCGATGACCCGGAAGCCGCGATTGAGGAAGAACAGCATCTGCGCATCCCAATCGTCGGACGAAAGCGGCCAGCCATGGCTGAACACGATCGGCTGCCCGGAGCCCCAATCCTTGTAGTAAATCTCTGTGCCGTCGTTGGTTTTCAGAACAGCCATGATCTCTCTCCTGCGTCCCGTCTCACGCCGGCGGCTGCGACGAAATTCGTATCGCGGCCCCGTCTGGCAGATGCTATGCAATCTCATGTGCACCTGCACAATGATCCGAGGACGCCAAACCACTGGCGTCAGAAGGCCAAGGGGATGTCCCAGCTTCGAACAACATCGTCCTCATGGATGCGTGGCGTTGCCATCACGCTGAACGAGCAAGGGCTCGACGCGGCGGCGCTGTTTGCCGAGGTCGGCCTCTCGATCAAGGACCTCGACGATCCCGATCATCGCTGGCCGACCGAAGAGTTGAGCCGGCTGTGGACATTGGCTGCCGAACGCTCGGGCAATCCGGACATCGGCCTTGCAAATCTCGATGCGCCGCGTCCCGATCACTATGGCGTTGCCGGCTATGCGATGATGTCGAGCCCTGATCTGTTGACCGGGCTCACGCGTCTCATCCGCTACATGTGTCTGGTGAGCGACGCCGTTGTCATCACGCTCGAACCGGGCAAGAGCGGCCGCTGGGTGCGCACCGACGTGTTCAGCGGCGAATGCCCGATCCCGCGGCAGCGCTATGATTATGGCGTCGTCAATCTGCTCAATCTGTGCCGCTGGATGCTGGACCGGCCGTTGACGCCGCTGGCGGCACGCTTTTCGCACGCGGTGCCGATGTCGATCGCGGCCTACAACAAGGCCTTCCAGTCGCCGCTCGAATTCGATGCACCGTTCAACGGCTTTCTGGTGTCGGACCAGGATCTCGCCTGCAAGCTGACGACGTCAGCGCCTCAGCTCGCCGCAATTCACGACCGCATCGCCGACGAAGCGCTCGAGCGTCTCGTCAAGACCGACACCGCACATCGCGCGCGGGCGGCGATCGCCAAGCTGCTGCCTGACGGCAGCCCGCTGCGCTCGGCCATCGCAGCCGAGCTGGGCTTGAGCGATCGCACCTTCCAGCGCAGGCTTGCCGACGAAGGCCTCTCCTTCAGCGATCTCGTCGAAGACACGCGGCGCGAGCTCGCCCAGCGCCATCTTGCCGATCCGCGCATGACGCTCACCGACATCGGCTATCTGCTCGGCTACGCCGATCAGAGCACCTTCTTCCGCGCCTCGAACCGCTGGTTCGGCGAATCGCCGGGCGAATATCGCTCCCGGGTGATGAAGGGACACCGCCGGGAAATCGCGCTCGCGCGCGGCACGTAGGCCCGCCGCCACAGTCGGTTCAAAAGGCCTGCTTCAGAACATCCCGTTGGTGTTGGCCGACTGTTCGGGAATCGGTTGCACCGAATCCCAATGCTCTTCGATCTTGCCGTCCTTGAGGCGGAAGATGTCGACGATGGCACTGCCGCGGGTGCCGGGCTCGCGGATGGCGCGAACACGCAGCACGACGAAATCGCCGTCGACATGCACCTGCGTGATCTCGCTGTGCGACTGCGGAAACTTTGTCTTCAGGAATTCGATGAACTTGCGAAACCCCTCCGGGCCGTCCTCGGCGTTCGGATTGTGCTGGATGTAGGTGCCGAGATATTTCGATGCGGCCTCGAAATCCTTGCGATTGAGGCCCTGCTCGTAGAAGTCGAGCACGATCGCCTTGTTGCGCTCCTCCTGAGCCGAATACGCGCGCTGAGCCAGCGCCGGTGCCGCGAGCATGGCGGCAAGCGCCGCGACCAGCACGACGACGAAAGGTGTCTTCATCCTGTCATCTCCTCTGAACGGCCGCGCCAGGCAGCAGCCGCCTGCCTATCCAGGCTTGAATAGGAGCATCTGCGATGATGCAGATCTTAGCGCATGATGTCGGATCAATAGTAGCGGAAGAAATGATGCACTGGGCCGTGGCCATGCCCGACGGTGAAGCGATCGGCCGCCGCGATCGCGCCGGAGATGAAGGCCTTGGCATTGCGCACGGCGGTCTCGAGGCTCTCGCCCTTCGCAAGCCCCGCGGTCACCGCTGACGACAGCGAGCAGCCGGTGCCATGCGTGTTCTGGGTGGCGACGCGCGGCGACACCAACGCGATGCTGGTCTCTGACGTGATCAGGTAATCGGTGCTGTCGGCGCCCTGCCCGTGTCCGCCCTTGATCAACACGGCCGGACAGCCGAGCGCCAGCAGGCGGCGGCCCTGCGCGGCGATCGCCTCGTCCGATGCCGCGATCGTCTCATCCAGCAGCGCGGCGGCCTCCGGCAAGTTCGGCGTGAGCAGCGAGGCCTGTGGGATGAGCCGGCGGCGCAGCGCGTCGATCGCATCCTCCGGCAGCAGCCGGGCGCCGGAGGTCGCGACCATCACCGGATCGAGTACCATATGCGTCGGCTGCCAGCGCGTCAGGCTGGCCGCGATGGCTTCAACGATCGGGGCCTGGGCGACCATGCCGATCTTGACGGCGCCGACCGCGAGATCGTCGAACACGGCGTCGATCTGCGCGGCGACGAATTCCGGTGGGACCAGGTGCACCCCGGTCACACCTGTCGTGTTCTGCGCGGTCAGCGCGGTCAGCACCGAGGCGCCGTAGACGGACAGCGCCGCGAACGTCTTCAGGTCGGCCTGGATACCGGCTCCCCCTGAGGAATCCGAGCCGGCGATGGTGAGTGCGACGGGGGTGCTCATCCCCCTTTCCTAGCGCGGGCCGGCTGCGCCCGGCAAGCAGGCCGGGCCACCGGAGAAAGCGTATCGACTTCGCCGGAAAACGCTATATTGAGGCCAAAGACGCCTTCCGGAGACAGCCCGCAATGGTTCCCTTCTTCGTCCAGATCAAGTGCAAGCTCGGCCAGTCCTATACGGTCGCGAATGCGCTGGCAGAGGCCGAGATCGCCTCCGAGATCTACTCGACGGCAGGCAATTACGACCTGCTGGTGAAGTTCTACGTCGACAATGCCACCGACATCGGCCACTTCGTGAACGAGAAGGTCCAGGTCCTGCCCGGCATCCAGGACACCCACACCATCATCACGTTCAAGGCGTTCGGCGCGAGCTAGCCGACGGCCGATCGGGCCGGAGCATGTCTCTCGGAGACAAAAGGCGCCCGCCGTTTCCGACGGGCGCCGACGTCATGAAAATTTCTCAAGCATGGTTTCGTCATGAAAGACGGTGACCGGCCGGAGACCCATCTCCGGACGCGGCAGGTTCTGCGCTGCGGCCAGCCCCGGCGCGAGCCGATGCGGCCGTTCATTCGAGCCATTCCCAGGACTGCATCCCACCCGGCCAAATCGTCTTGGGAGGTCGGAAAGCCGGACCCTTCGATCGTGAGGGGCGGGGGACGCTCGAACGGCCCGGCTTTCCTTTTCCGCAACTTGGCGATAGGGCTCCTATAGCGGAAGCATCCGGCACCGGGTCAAGACGAGCGGACCAATCGATACGATCGATCAAGAAGTTGAGACAGAAGCACAAGAGTCTGCGGCGCGTTGCGTGAAGAGTGACATCAAAACCGTGTCGTCCCTGGTCCCGAGCTATGGCTTCTCGGCCGAGCAGATGGACACCGAAGCCAATATTGCAGCCTGGCGCGAAGCGATCTCCACGTTCTTCGAGGTGGACGCGCTCGCCGCAGATGAAGCGACGCCGTTCCGCGCCGATGTGCTGTCCTATGCCTTGGGTCCAGTCCTGTTCGGAATGGCCCGGGCCAGCGGCCAGCGCTTCCGGCGTACGGCAGAAACCATCGTCCGCAGCGGCGTCGACCACATCATCCTGCAGCTCTATGTGAGGGGCAGCTATGAGGGCGTCGCCGGGGGCCGGCCGATCCGCGTCGACGCCGGAGACATCTGCGTGCTCGACCTCGCCCAGACGCTGGAGACGCGCGCCACGGCGTTCGAGAACTTCACCCTGGTGGTGCCGCGCCCGATGTTCGACGCGCGCCTGCTGCGGATCGAGGACCTGCACGGCCTGGTATTGCCCGCCGAAGGTGCGCTCGCACCGCTTCTGGCGCGGCACTTCGGCGCGTTGTTCGACTACGCGCCGCGCATGAGCTTCGATGAATGCCAAGCGGTGATCGAGGGGACGGTCTCCCTGGTCGCGGCCTGCTTGCGCGGCGAGCTCGAGAGCCGCGATGCGGACCGCAACGTCACGGCCGACGCCTCGCTGCTCCGCGTCCGCCAATACATCGAAGCGCAGCTGTCGAGCGCCGAGCTGAGCGCCGATGCCGTGGCGCTGCATTTCGGCCTGTCGCGCGCATCGCTGTATCGCCTGTTCGCACCGATCGGCGGCATTGCCGACTACATCCGCAGCCGCCGCCTGCACCGCGCCTTCTTCGAGCTTGCGTCCGCCGGCTCACGCCAGGTCAGGATCGGCGAGGTGGCGCGGCGCTGGCAGCTCGGGACGGACGCGCACTTCGCGCGCCTGTTCAAGACCGCCTATGGCATCACGCCACGCGCTGCGCGCGAAGCGGCTCTGTTCGGCGCCCGGCAGGTCAGCCCCGGAGGCAATGGCGCGGCCTCTCCGCTCAGCCGCTGGATGCGAGAGATAGCACCGCCGCGGAGCGCGGAATGAGCGCCACGACGTCGGCCGAGTGCGCATCTGCGTCCTCGGGCGCTTCGGCATCCGGCTCCGCCTCGTCGGCATCGCGGCTGGACCGTGCGATCTCCAGAAGCTCTTCGAGCTGCTCGACCGGCATTGGCCGGCCCAGCAGATAGCCTTGCGCGAAATTGACCCCGAGCGAGCACAGCTGCGTCAACTGCTCCTCCGTCTCGACGCCCTCGGCGGTGATCTGGATGCCGAGTCCCCGCGCCAAGGTCACGACCGAGGAGATCACGGCGGCGCTTTCGTCGCGCACGCTCAGATTGGCGACGAATGATTTGTCGATCTTGATCTTGTTGAACGGGAATGCGGTCAGCGAGCGCAGCGACGAATAGCCGGTCCCGAAATCGTCGAGCGCCAGCGAAATGCCCAGGCCCTTGAGCTTGTCGATGAAGCTCTCGTTCTCCGCCGCACGCTCCAGCAGCACCGATTCGGTGATCTCGATTTCGAGACGTTTCGGATCGAGACCGGACCGGGCGAGCGCCGACTGGATGACGTCGAACAGCTCGGCCTGCTTGAACTGAACGGGCGACAGGTTGACCGCGACCTTGAGGTCGTCGGGCCATGCGGTCGCATCATCACAGACGCGGCCGATGATCCACTCGCCGAGCGGGACGATCAGGCCGGTCGATTCCGCAAGCGGAATGAACTTGTCCGGCGGCACCAGTCCCTTGACGGGGTGACGCCAGCGCACCAAGGCCTCGACGCCGCGGCGATCACGGGTCTCCGCATCGTAGAACGGCTGATAGTGCACCTCGAACTGACACTGCGCGATGGCGTCGCGCAGATCGCCCTCCAATGTGTTGCGCGCCTCGAGCTCGGCGGACATCGCATCGTCATAGAGCGTGTAGCAGCTGCGGCCCGCGGACTTCGAACGATAGAGGGCAAGGTCGGCCTTCTTGAGCAAATGCTCCTGGTCGCAGCCGTGCTCGGGCGCCAGCGAGATGCCGATGCTGGTGCCGATCTCGGCCCGCTGGCCGCCGAGCTTGAACGGTTCGGCGATCAGCTTCGTGATCCGCTGCGCGAGCTCGATGGCTGCCGCGCGCTGGTCGGAGCCGCCGACCTGGATCAAGGCAAACTCATCGCCGCCGAGCCGGGCCAGCACGTCCTCGTCACGCAGCTGCGACTTCAGCCGCTGCGCGACCTGCACCAGCAATTCGTCGCCCGCCCCATGGCCGAGGGAGTCGTTGACGTTCTTGAAGCGGTCGAGGTCGAGCAGGAACACGGTGAACCGGCCGCTCTTGTCGTCGTTGATCCGCTCCATCTCCTCCAGGAAGAAAGCACGATTCGCGAGCCCGGTCAGGGCGTCGGTCTGCGCAAGCTCGAGCACGCGGCGATTGGCCAGCGCGAGCTGCTGCGCATTGCGACTCGACAGCGCGAGATAGACGGCGAGGAAGATCGTCGTCGCGATGCCCGCCGCATACAGCGCCAGCGCACGGTTATGGGTGGCTATCAGCCCGCCGCCGGCGGGCGCCGCCTGAAACACCCAATCGGCGTCGCCGATCCGCAGTGTCGTCGACCAGATGTTGGGGGCCGCCGGCCAGCGTTGCGGATCCACACCGGAGGCGTTGATGACCCGCTCCGGCGGAAGCAGGTTGATCGCGAGCGCCGGACTGTTGGGGTTGTTGGCCCGCACCGACTCCAACAGCATCGGCAGATCGAAGACGCCGACGATGAATCCGGTGAGATTGCGGCGGCGATCGGCGACCGTCGTGCGCGAGGTTCCCTTGGCGTAGACGGGAATCCCGATCATCACCGCGTTGGCACGCTCGCTCTGGTTGATCAGATTCTGCCGGGTCCGCAACGCGCCGATCATGTCGTAGTCGCGCGACTGCTCGAGCACGGCGCGGTGGTCCGGGATGCTCCAATAGTCGAGGCCGTAGACCGGCGAGGTCTTCGCCTCCGTTGAGAAGTAGACCGGATAATACTCGTCGCTCTCCGGCGCGACGGTGCCGTCCGGATAGGATTTGATGCGGAACGCAGGAACGCCGTCGGTGATCGCCGCGGCTTCGTATTCGCCGCGCTCCTTGCGCTTGATCCGCGGCAGCCACGCCAGACGCAGCATGCCGCGATGCGCCTCGAACAGCCGCGCGCTGAAGGTCTGATATTCGCTGCGGGTGATGTCGTCGTTGGCGGATTCGAAGCGCGTCCGCAGCGCGGTCAGCCGGCTGACATATTCGTTGACGCCGTTCTGGACCAGGATCGCCTGCGCTTCCGCGACGCCCTCGAAATCGGTCCGCGCCAGGCGGTTTTCCCAGCGTCCGACTGCAACCGTACCAACCACCGATAGCACCACGCCGACGCACGCGGCGATGATCGCGGGACGATAAAGGCGGTATCGCGATAGCGACGCGCGCAACCTGTCACGCCCGCCACCGTCGCGAGCATTGTCCTGATCTGTCAGCAGCGTCGGTGCGCTGTACTCTTCAACCTGCAAAACCTGGCCCCCGCCAAACGGCTGCCCCTTACTACGATCCGACGGATGGGACACCCTGCGAAGTTAAGGACGGTCAAAGATGATGACCTGTCTGGTGTCGGATCCCACGGCTTGGTTAACACCTGACTGTTGGGCGCCGCGCAAAACGCGATCAAGCGCGGGATGCGTCTTTAGCGAGGTCTTCATTCAACGCGCGTAGGGTGGATTTCGGTCAAGCGCAGGTTCATCGATGATCGCTATGAAGTGGCTCTCAAGGTTCAGGACTTCCATCATCGTCACCCTGGTCGCCGGCGCGTTCCTGCCCGCCACGGCCCGCGCTGACGAACTCGGCGTCACCAACGACTCGATCCTGTTCGGTCAGGTCGCGGCGCTCGAAGGCCCGTCTGCGGCCCTGGGCCAGGCGGCGCGCCAGGGCCTGCTGGCCGCGTTCAGCGAGCTGAATGCCAAGGGCGGCGTCTACGGACGCAGGCTCAAGCTGGCGAGCCGCAATGACGGCTACGACCCCGATCGCTCGGTGGTCGAGACCATCAAGCTGATCTATGAGGACAAGGTGTTCGCGCTGATCGGCGCCGTCGGCACGCCGACGGCAATGGCCACCGCGCCGATCGCAGCCTCGAACGACGTGCCCTTCATCGGGCCGATCTCCGGCGCCGAATTCCTGCGAACCCCCGATTTTCAGAACGTCGTGAACATCCGCGCGAGCTACGCGGCGGAAGCCGAAGCGACGATCAAGCATCTCACGGAAGAGCTCCACCTGACGCGGATCGCGATTTTCTATCAGGATGATGCGTTCGGCCGCGACGTGCTGGCCGGCGTGAAGACCTATCTCGACCGCCGCGGCCTGGAGCTGGCCGCCGAGGGCACGTTCGAGCGCAACACGCGGGCGGTCGGCGCAGCCTTGAAGGTCATCCGGCGCGCCGAACCGGAGGCGGTGATCCTGGTCGGCACCTATGGACCATGTGCCGAGTTCATCAAGATGTCGCATCGCAGCGGCTTCAATCCGACCTTCACGGCCGTGTCCTTCGTCGGCGGCAACGCGCTCGCCAAGGAGCTCGGTCCGGAAGGCCGCGGCGTCATCGTGTCGGAAGTGGTCCCGTTCCCATGGGACACTGACCGCCGCGTCGTCGCCGACTATCAGGCCGCGATGAAGACCCTCGACCCCAGCCAGACGCCCGACTTCATTGGGCTGGAGGGCTACATCACCGGCCGGCTGGTCGCGCGGGCACTGGCGATGACGGGGCCCAACCCGACCCGTGCCGAGCTGCTCAGGATCATCAACGAGGTCGGCCAGTTCGACATTGGCGGCCTGATCGTGAGCTTCGGCAACGCCCGCAAGGAGAATCCGCCTCTGGTGTCGCTGACGGTGATCCAGAGCGACGGCAGCTTCAAGCCGATCTGATCCGAGTGCGCGAACGCCGGCCGAGCTGATCAGCTCGCCGGCTTCTTCGGCTTCGGCGGTCCTTCGACCGCCGGCAGCGATTTCAGATAGACCGCCATCGCCTTGCGATCGTCGGCGCTCAGCTGCGATGTGTTGCGGATCACCCGCGCCATCGAACCGCCGGCGTTGTCGCCATCAGGCAGCTGCCCGGTCTCCAGAAAATAGCTGATGTCGCTCTCGCTCCAATCGGCCATGCCCTTCTGGGTGATGTTCGGCACGAAGCCCTGGCCTTCCGGGTCCGGCCCGCCGGCAAAGCGCTGCGCAGCGACGATGCCGCCGAGCGCGTTGCGCGGACTGTGGCACTCGGCGCAATGGCCGAAAGTGTTGACCAGATAAGCGCCGCGATTCCACTCCGGCGAGCGCGACGCCTGCGCGACGAACGGCGTATCGGCGAAGAACAGCAGCTTCCAGACACCGACGGTGCGGCGGATGTTGAACGGGAACGGCATGTCGTGGTCGCGCGCCCTGCCCGCGACGGCCGGCAGCGTCTTCATGTAGGCGAAGAGATCACGGACATCATCCGCCTTCGCGCCGGCGTAGGAGGTATAGGGAAACGCCGGATAATAGTGGCTGCCGCCCGGCGAGACGCCCCGCAGCACGGCATTGAGGAAGTCGGCTTCGCTCCAGCGTCCGATGCCGTCATTGGGGTCGGGCGAGATGTTCGGCGCATAGAAGGTGCCGAATGGCGAGGTCAGCGGCAGGCCGCCGCCGAGCTTCAGGCGATCCGGCTGGTTCGGCACCGCGTGGCAGGACGAACAGCCGCCGATGTTGAACATCTCCTGCCCGTTGGCGAGATCCGGTGCTCGCGCCGCAGCCGCGAGCGCCACGGTCGAGGGGCTGGTCAGCCACCAGAATACCGCAAGGCCGGCGGCGCCGAGCACACAGACAGCAAGCAGAAGGCGTCGCAGCATGGTCGCTCCGTCACAGCGGGGAGGATGTCGTCGGTTCGGCCGCAAGCCGCTGGACGTCGACGGCGATCGATACGACGGGACGCTCGGGCGCGCAAACAAACGGGGCGAACGCGCAGCACGCGTTCGCCCCGTCGCATGAGATCACATTGGATCAGCTGGCCTTGAGCCGGAAGGTCTCGTGGCAGCCGCCGCACTCCTTGCCGATCGCCGGCGCGGTCGCCTTGAGGCTGTCGAGATCCTTGATCTTGGCCTTGGCCTCCACGACCACCTTGGCGAAGCTGTCGATCTTGGACTTGAAGCCGGCCTGGTCTTCCCAGATCTTCGGCGAGGGGCTGTAGTCGCCCTCGAACTTCCCGGCCTTGATGCTCGCCGGATACATCGTCGGCAGCTTCTTGGCCGTCTCCTCGAGTTGCGCAAGAGCGGCATTGACCGCGGCCTGGTCATACGGCTTCTCGCCCTTCACCATGGCGATCATGACACCGCCGAGGTTCTTGGCGTTGGCCTTCATCGTGTCCTGGCTATGCTTGACCAGATCCTGCTGCGCCATCACGGCTCCGGCCCCTAGCAGCAAAGCTGCGACAGCCACGACAGTCCGCTTCATCAATTCGCTCCTTTGTTGTCACAATCTCGTCCCGCCCACCTGGCCGGGTCGTTCCCATCAGTCAACCCCAACTCCGGGGGCTTATTCCGGAATTGAGGCGGATATCGGAGATGCCGCGAAGACTAGTCAGAGACTATGACGGCGATGCTGCTCCCGGATCGCGATCCACACGCGCTCGGGGGTCGCCGGCATGTCGATGTGATCGATCTTGTACTCGCGCCAGAGCGCCTCGACGATCGCGTTGACCACGGCCGGACATGAGCCGATCGCGCCCGCTTCGCCCGCGCCCTTGACGCCCATCGGATTGGTCTTGCAGGGCACGTTGTGGGTCTCGAAGGTAAAGGACGGCGCGTCGGCCGCGCGCGGCAGCGCGTAGTCCATGAAGCTGCCGGTCACCAGCTGCGCATCGGAGTTGCTGTAGATCACCTGCTCCATCAGCGCCTGACCGATGCCCTGCACGGCGCCGCCATGCACCTGGCCGGCGAGCAGCAGGGGATTCAGCGTCACGCCGAAATCGTCGACGATCACGTAGTTGACGACCTTGATGATGCCGGTGGCCGGGTCGATCTCGACCTCGGCCACATGCGTGCCATTCGGATAGGTGCCGTCGGCGCTGGCGAAGGTCGCGCTGCCCTTGAGCTTGGCGGGATCGACGCCGGGACGCTTGGCGAGGTCGGCGAAAGAGATCGCGCGGTCGGTGCCGGCGACGCGGATCACGCCATCGGCGATCTCGAGATCGCCGAGGCCGGCTTCGAGCGCCTCGGCGGCGATCTGCTTGAGCTTGTCGCCGAGCTCATGGGTGGCGCGCTGCACGCTGACGCCGCCCGAGGGAATCGAGGCCGAGCCGCCGGTGCCGAGGCCGGTCGCGATCTCATCAGTATCGCCCTGATGGATGTGGACGCGCTCCGGCGCGAGGCCGAACTGCTCGGCGACGATCTGGGCGTAGGCGGTCTGGTGGCCCTGCCCGCTCGACTGCGTGCCGATCAGGATGGTGACGTCACCGTTCGGGTCGAGCCGCACATTGGCGGTCTCCTCGCCCATCACGCCGCACACCTCGACATAGCTCGCGAGCCCGATGCCGCGGATCAGCTCGTTCTTCTTGGCCGCCTTGGCGCGCTTCGGAAACTCCTTCCACTCGGCGATCTCCATGGCGCGCTTGAGATGCGCGTTGAAATCGCCGGAGTCATACACCTTGCCGGTCGCGGTCTTGTAGGGCAGCGCGCGCGGCGCGATGAAGTTCTTGCGCCGGACAGCGTCGACGCTGAGGTCGAGCTTGCGTGCGCAGGCATCGACCAGGCGCTCGATGACGTAAGCCGCTTCGGGACGGCCGGCGCCGCGATAGGCGTCGACCGGCACGGTGTGGGTGAAGATCGTGCGCACCCGGCAGTGGAACGCCTGGATGTCATAGAGGCCCGGCAGCATGCCGGCGCCACCATGCGGGATGTAGGGCGCGAAGGTCGACAGATAAGCGCCCATGTCGCCCATCAGATCGACGTCCATCGCGAGGAACTTGCCGTCCTGGGCCAGCGCCATCTTCGCCGTGGTGACGTTGTCGCGGCCCTGGGCATCGCCCATGAAATGTTCGGAGCGATCGGCCGCCCAGCGCACCGACTTGCGCAGGCGGCGCGCCGCGACCGCCAGCAGCGCGTATTCGCGGTAGGGGAACAGCTTGGTGCCGAAGCCGCCGCCGACATCAGGACAGATCACCCGCATCTTCTCGGTCGGCATCTTCAGCACGTTCTGGCACAGGATGTCGCGCAGCCGGTGACTGCCCTGGCTGCCGGCCGTCAAGGTCAGATGGTCGCGCTTGACGTCGTATTCGCAGACCGCGGCGCGCGTTTCCATGAAGCTCGCCACCACGCGCGGATTGACGATGCGGATCTCGGCCACCGCATGCGCCCCAGAGAACGCCGCCTCGACCGCGGACTTGTCGCCGATCGAGACGTCGAACAGCACGTTGCCCTTGTGCTCGGCCCACACCTGCGGCGCGTCGGGCTTGATCGCATTCACCACGCCGGTGACGGCCGGCAGGGTCGTCCACGCGACCTGGATCGCTTCCAGCGCATCGCGCGCATGATCGAGCGTGTCGGCGACGACGAAGGCGATGGCATCGCCGACGTGGCGCACCTCGTCCTTGGCGAGGATCGGATAAACAGGCGCGGTGAACGGGTCGGTTTCCAGGTTGAACAGGCAGGGCAATCCGCCCAGCTCGGCCGTGTCCTCGGCGGTCAGGATCAGGGAAACGCCCGGCAGCAGCCGCGCCTGGGTGACGTCGATGGTGAACTTGGCGTGCGCATGCGGCGAGCGCAGCACCAGGGCATGCAACGCAGCGGATGGCGCGAGATCGTCGGTATAGCGGCCCTTGCCGCGAATCAGCGCGTCGTCCTCTTTCCGGAGAACGCTTTGTCCGACGCCGAACTTGATTGGAGCAGCCATCTGATGTCACTTCCCGCTTCGTTGTCGCGATGTTGGCGGCATATTGCAGCGGATCACGGACTCGCGCAAACGCCATATGACCGGCTCCGGAGCACCAGCGGTCAACTCTCGGCCAGCGCGGAACAGCCCCATGCTGCATTGCAGCGGATCAGCGCCGCACCAGCCCCTTGAGCCAGCGCGGGCCGAACAGCGCAAGGATCGCTGCAGCATAGATGACCGCACCGACTACGATCAGCCCGCCGAGCAGCGC
>JBARNF010000277.1:0-1774 GCA_049802835.1 Bradyrhizobium sp. | reverse complement strand
CTGCGTGAGCACCAGCGGAAAGTCGTAGCGCAGGCGGGTGAGATCGCGGTAAGGCGCGACCGCCGCCGGACGCAGATCCTGTCCTTCGACATGATCGAGCATGCCCACGGGCCGCTTGCCCAGCACGTGAAACGTCAGTTGAGTTCTCAGTTCGGCGTCCATCGCGTATCAACTCACCTTGATCGGTTGCCTCGACGGCAACTAGGCTTGTGCCCGCGTGTCAGGGTCCGTTTCCGGCCAGACGGTGAACTTGTCGAGCTCGGCTTCGAGCCCCTTGCGCACCAACTCCGGCGAGGGCAGCTCTGCGCTGTGGCGCAGGTCCTCGTAGCAGGGCACGCTCTCGTCGCGGTAGAGAATGCCGACCGGAACCGGGTCGATGCTGGACGCGATCTCGCGCGCCCGATGGATGTCGGACGGATCGTGCGCCTGCTGGTTCTTGTAGACCTTGAGCAGGCTGTCGCTGTACTTCAGCCCGTTCTCGTGGGTGAGCAGCAGCGTCTTCTTCGGATCCTGCAGCCACGGCTCCCACATCTTCGGCAGGAACTCCGGGCAGCGCTGGATGATGCGCACGAAGGAGAAGCCCTTGTGGTGGTACGCCGCCGAGATGACGGAGTAGACCGCCTCGGGAATCCAGTCGACCGCCTGGGCGACGAAGGAGACGTTCTGCACGCCGAGCGTCACCGTCAGCGGGTTGAGCGCCTCGAGATAGCTGCCACGCGGCGTGGTGTTGCTCTGCAGTCCCCGCGGCGAGGTCGGCGACGCCTGCTTCTTGGTGAGGCCGTAGACGTGATTGTCGTGCAGCATCATCACCATGTTCATGTTGTAACGGATCGCGTGGATCCAGTGCGCCGCGCCGATGCTGCAGCAGTCGCCGTCGCCGCTGTTGACGAACACGTCGAGATCGGGACGCGCGAGCTTGACGCCCTCGGCGATCGGCAGCGCGCGGCCATGGATGCCGTGGAAGCCGTAGGTCTTCATGTAGTGCGGGAAGCGCGCCGCGCAGCCGATGCCGGACACGAACACCGTCTTCTCCGGCCGCAGATTCTCGTCACGGCACAGCCGCTGCACCGCCGCCAGGATGGCGTTGTCGCCGCAGCCGTTGCACCAGCGGGGAATGCTGCTCTGATAGTCCTCGAGGTGGTGATCCTCCTCGTACATCCGCAGCAGGGATTCGCGAACCGGCATGGTCATGGCGTTCACCTCGGATTCAAGCGAGCCGCTCGCGGACGACACGAAGGATCGTGCCCGGCTTGATGGGTTGGCCCTGGGTCTCGCTCCAGCAGTCGACGTCGACCAGGTAGCGGCTGCGCAGCATCATCGCCAGCGCCGAGTAGCGGCGGTTGTTCTCGTCGATGACCTGATCTTCCGGACGGTCGGACCAGTTGGCCTCGATCGTCATCACCTTCTTGAAGCGCGCCATCGCCTCCTTGATGCCGGGCGGCAGCGGCTGCAGGAAGCGCAGATGCATGGAGGAGACTTTCAGCCCCTCCGCGCGCGCGCGCTCCACCGCCTCCTCGATCGAGCCGCGGGTCGAGCCCCAGCCGATGAGCAGGAGGTCGCCGTCCGGATCGCCGAACACCGGCGGGGCTTTCAGCGTCTTCTGGAAGGCCGCGAGCTTCAGGCTGCGGGCATGCATCGCCTCTTCGTTGATCAGCGGGTCGTAGGCGACCCGGCTGTCGCGATCGTGGGCGAGGCCGGTGAGCGTGTGCATGCCGTTCGGCTGGCCGGGAATGAAGCGGCGCGCGATGCCGGTCACCGCGTCCCAGTCGTAGGG
>JBARNF010000276.1:0-8003 GCA_049802835.1 Bradyrhizobium sp. | reverse complement strand
CATCGCTGCCGCGGCGAGCGCGATGCGCGGCAGCCGGCGCCGTGATGTCGGTGGGATTGCAAAGCCGAAACGCGACGCGCCGCTCCGGACCAACACCGCGGCATTGGCCCAGGCGCCGAGTGCGAGGCCAGCGGCAATGCCGCTCGCGCCGAAGGAATGGCCGAGCAGCAACGACAGCGCAATCGCGGCGCCACATCCGATCAAGGTGGCGCGCAGCGGCGTCTGCGTGTCCTCGCGCGCGAAGAAAGCGGGCTGCAACGCCTTGGTCAGCACCTGCGCCGGCAACGCGGCCGCAAGCCAGGTCAATACGCGCGCGGTCGCCACGGCATCGGCTTCGGTGAATGCGCCATGTTCGAACAGCAAACGAACGACCGGTTCGTTCAGGATCATCAGTCCCAATGTCGCGGGCAGCGCCAGCCCGATCGTGAGCTCGAGGCCGCGCGATTGCAGCTCGGCCAGCGCCGCCTTGTTGCCGGCATGCAACGCGCGGGTCAGCTCCGGCACCAGCACCGTGCCCATCGCGACGCCGACGAGGCCGAGCGGCAGCTCGATCAGGCGGTTGGCGAAGTAAAGCCACGATACCGCCGACGGCGTGGCGGACGCGATGATCGCGCCGCTGATGGCCAGCAGTTGCGGGCCGGCGCTCGCGACCATCCCGGGCAGCGCCTTGCCGAAGAAGCCGCGCATCTCCGCGTCCAACGCGACCCGCACAGGCGAGGCGATGCTGACGCCGCGTCCGCGCCGTGCCAGCATCACGAGTTGCAGCAATCCGGCGATGCCGATCGTGCCGGCCAGCAGCAGCGCTGCGTTCGCGGGATCCGGATGTTGCACCAGCAGCACGATCGTCACGGCGATCAAGGACAGGTTGAACAGCAGCGGTGCGAAGGCCGCCAGCGCGAAACGGCCTTGCGCGCTCGATAGCGCCAGCAGCACGGTCGAAGGGCCGGCGAAGGCGAGATAGGGCAGCATCAGCCTGGCATCATTCACGGCCATAGTGAGCGTCTCTTCACCGGCGAAGCCGGGCGCGACCACGCTCATCGCGAGCGGCATCACGGCTGCGAGCGCAAGCGTTGCTGCGAGCAGGCCGGCGCTGACCGTGCCGAGCACGCGGCCGGCAAAAGCTGCCGCCTCCGTTGTGCCCATCTGCTGGTATATTCGCAGCCAGGCCGGCACCAGCGCGGCGTTGAGCGCGCCTTCCGTCAGCAATCTCCTGACGACGTTGACGAGCTGAAACGCCGCGAGAAATGCGTCCGCGACTGGTCCCGCGCCCAGCAGCGCGGCCATCAGGGCGTCCCTGATGAAGCCGAGTAGGCGCGAGGCGAGTGTCCCTGACAACACAGTCACGAATGAGCGGATCATCGGGCTTCTATAGCAGCGCCGCTTGTGATAGGCCGCAGCGTTTGCAAAACGCCGTAAACGGGGCCAGTGGATGACTGACGCGAAATACGATGTTCTCGGGATCGGCAACGCGATTTTCGACGTGCTGGTGCAGGCTGACGAAGCCTTTCTCGCCAAGCATGCCATGACCAAGGGCAGCATGACGCTGATCGACGAGGCGCGGGCCGCTGCGATTTACCGCGACATGGGACCGGCCACCGAAATGTCCGGCGGCTCCGGGGCGAACACGATCGTCGGCCTCGCGAGCCTGGGCGCGCGTGCTGCTTATGTGGGCAAGGTCAAGGACGACCAGATCGGCCGGATGTATTCGCACGACATTCGTGCCGCGGGCGTGGCCTTCGAGACCGTGCCCGCAACTGACGGCCCGGCCACCGGCTGCTCCTACATCCTGGTGACGCCGGACGGCGAGCGCACCATGAACACCTATCTCGGCGCGGCGCAGAACCTCACCGTCGCTGATATCGATCCCGCTCAGATTGCGGCGGCGCGCATCGTCTATCTCGAGGGCTATCTGTGGGACCCGAAGGACGCCAAGGACGCGTTCGTGAAGGCGGCGACGATTGCGCATGATGCCGGCCGCGAGGTCGCGCTGACCTTGTCGGATTCCTTCTGCGTCGACCGCTATCGCGAGGAGTTTCTCGATCTCATGCGCGGCGGCACCGTCGATATCGTGTTCGCCAACGAGGCCGAGCTGCATGCGATGTACCAGACCTCGGACTTCGACGGCGCGTTGAAGCAGCTGCGCGAGGATGCCACGCTCGGCATCGTCACCCGCAGCGACAAGGGCTGCGTCGTGGTCTCGAACGACGGCATCCTCTCGGTGCCCGCGCATCCGATCGAGACGCTGGTCGACACCACCGGCGCCGGCGATCTGTTCGCGGCCGGTTTCCTGTTCGGGCTGGTGCGCAAGACCGGCTACGAGGCGGCCGGCCGGTTCGGTGGCCTTGCTGCCGCCGAGGTGATCCAGCACATCGGCGCGCGGCCGCAAGCGTCGCTGAAGGATCTCGCCGCGCAGAACGGGCTGAAGGTTTAGGCTCTCACGGGCACCGCTCGCTCGGTCCCAACCTTTTGCTCGGTGCCCTTACCTCTCCCTGCTTGCGGGGAGAGGTCGGATTGCATCGACAGATGCAATCCGGATGAGGGGGTACAGATCTAACCACTCACACTTCCCGTGCGTCTGCCCCTCACCCCAACCCTCTCAGCGCGAGCGAAGCTCGTAGCGGCCCCGTAAGAACGGGGCGAGGGAGCGCACCGTCAGTGCCGCAAAAGCTCGTATCTCTCCGGCAGATATCCATCCAATTTGTTGAAGAGGGCGTGCTTTCGAAAGGGTCATTCTGCGCAACTAATAACTCTATCGGTCAGGATAAGCCGAAGGCGAGCGGATCGATCCGCCACCCGCCTTCGAGCCCTCTCAACTCCTCACGCCGCCTTCTGGCCGCCGGCCGCATCCAGCCCGGCATAGACGCCGCGCTCGAAGCCCGCGAAGGTTTCCAGGCACAGCCGGTCCGCGAAGGGCAGCACCTGCATCAGGATCACCCCGGTGACGTCGCGGGCGGGATCGATCCAGTAGTAGGTGTTGGCGAGGCCGGCCCAGGCGAGGCTGCCGGCGCTGCGGCCTTCCGCGGTCTGCGCCGTCGTGATCATGAAGCTCAAGCCCCACTTCTTGACGATGTCGGGATAGAGGTCGACGTCGTTGGTGACGCCGGGCACCGCCGCCGCCATCTTCGTCATCTCGAGCTCGCCGATATGGTTGTCGCGCATCGCGGCGACCGTCTCGGGCTTGAGCACCTGATTGCCGTTGCCGCGGCCGTTGTTGAGGATCATCCGGGTGAAGCGGATGTAGTCGCCGGCGGTGCCGTAGAGGCCGCCGCCGCCCATGTGGAATTCCGGGTCCTGCTCGATCTCGAACGGGATCGGCGCCAAGGTGCCGTCCTCGCCACGGGCATGCATGCCGACCAGGCGTGCGCGCTGCGACGGACCGAGCTTGAAGCCGGTGTCATCCATGCCGAGCGGCGCGAACAGATGGTCACGCAGATAGGCGTCGAGCCTCACGCCGCTGACCGCCTCGATCGCCTTGCCGACGAAGTCGATGTTGATGCCGTATTCCCAGCGCGTGCCGGGATCGGAAGCGAGCGGCAGCGTCAGCGCGTCGTTCTTGCAGGTGATGATGCCGGGCGTGCCGGCCTTCTGCACATAGCTGGCCATGTCGCCGTTCCACATGTCGTAGCAGAAGCCGGCGGTGTGGGTCATCAGGTGACGCAGTGTGATGGCGGTCTTGGCCGGGCGCAGGATCGGCTCGCCCTGATCATCGAAGCCGTCGAGCACCTTGGGCACGGCCAGCTCAGGCAGCACCTGTCCGATCGGTGCATCCAGCGACAATCGGCCCTGCTCGACCAGCTGCATTCCGGCGGCACAGGTGATCGCCTTGGTCATCGAGGCGATCCAGAACACGCTGTCGGTGGTCATCGGATCGTCGCGGCCGAGGTCGCGTTTTCCGAATGCGCCTTCGTAGATCACCCCGTTGCTGTCAGCCGCGACGGCGACCACACCGGGGATCTCGCCGGCCTCTGCTCTCTGCCGCAGCACGCCATCGATCTCGGTCTTGCTCTGCATCAACGCCTCCCATTCCGTTCTTGTGTGACGGTATGCGATTGTTTCCCGGCGCAGTCGGGCCAGCAAGCTCCGTCGCAGATGGATCCGGTCGCGATCTCGTGATGATGCAGCGCGGGCATTGAGGCGGGGGAGAACGGCGCTGCCGATGCCACAGCGCTTCAAAACGTTCAGAGAATCATGATTAGTTCCATGGAGTCGCGAGTCGGTTACATGGGCGCCATGTTCCTACCACGGGCTTGCGGCCGTTGTGAGTTGCAACCATTTCTGCCTTAAAGGGTTCGACAAGCGGCTTTTTCGAGCCGGTGACTGGTTTTTGGCGGCAACGTCCGCCGTTGGGGGCGATATGATTTCGACGTGGAGCGAATGGAAGCGGTATCCGCGGCCGGGACGCGGTGACAATATCGAGGCACCGATCACCCCGGGAATCTACGAGGTGCGCATCGCGGCCACCGGCGCGCTGTATTCGTTCGGAGCGGTCGACAATGTGGCGCAGGCGCTCGCGCTCTTGCCCGTCGGCCATAAATCGTGGTTCGGGCGCCGCGATCCCGCCAGCTTGCCGGACCTCGAATACCGCACTTGCGCAACCTCGACCAAGGCCGACGCCAAGGCCGCGGCGGAACGCATGATCGGCCGCCGCGAGACCTATATGAGCGGCGCGGCCTGATACCGCTCTGATCCGACGCCAGCCCGCAGCCCGGCGGCACCGCATTTGGTGCTGTAGAGGTACGGTTGGCCCGGTCGAATGTACCGTTCAGGCGGCGCACACGCCGTGCGCCGGTGCCATGCGGGGGCTATATTCCGAGCGAAATACCGATCGCATCGAGGAGTTGCCTGATGACACCGACCGCCGCCCGCGCATCCCAATCTCCTGCCTCGAGCCTGCGAGAGCGTCTCAAGGATCCGTCGCTGCTGCGCGAGCAGAGCTACATCGACGGCGCCTGGGTCGGCACGCCCGTGTTTCCGGTCGTCAATCCTGCGACCGGCGCGGAGATCGCCAAGATCGCGCAGCTCGGGCCTGCGG
The DNA here is from genome assembly GCA_049802835.1 of Bradyrhizobium sp. Classification (GTDB taxonomy): domain Bacteria; phylum Pseudomonadota; class Alphaproteobacteria; order Rhizobiales; family Xanthobacteraceae; genus Bradyrhizobium. The sequence continues at coordinate 2,971 of JBARNF010000276.1, read as the reverse complement.
AGACCACGAAGGCGGTCGAGGCGGCGTCACGCGCCTTCCCGGCCTGGGCCAAGCTGACCGCCAAGCAGCGCTCCAATATCCTGCGCAAATGGTTCGAGCTGATCACGGCGAACCGCGAGGATCTCGCGCTGATCCTCACCTCCGAGCAGGGCAAGCCGCTGACGGAAGCGCTCGGCGAGGTCGATATCGGCGCGGCCTATATCGAGTTCTTCGCCGAGGAGGCGCGCCGCGTCTATGGCGAGACCATCCCGACCCAGAAGCCGGACGCGCGGCTGCTGGCGCTGAAGCAGCCGATCGGCGTCTGCGGCGCCATCACGCCGTGGAATTTCCCGAACTCGATGATCACCCGCAAGGTGTCGCCGGCGCTCGCCGCCGGCTGCACCGTGGTGCTGAAGCCGGCCAACGAGACGCCGCTGTCGGCGCTGGCGCTCGCCGTGCTGGCCGAGCGCGCGGGGATCCCTGCGGGCGCGCTCAACATCGTCACCGGTCATGCGCCTGACATCGGCAAGGTGTTGTGCGAGCATCCGGCCGTGCGTTTCGTCGGCTTCACCGGCTCCACCGAGGTCGGCAAGATTCTGTATCGGCAGTCGGCCGGCACGGTGAAGAAGCTCGGCCTCGAGCTCGGCGGCAACGCCCCGTTCATCGTGTTCGACGATGCCGATGTCGACGCCGCGGTCGAAGGCGCGATGGTCTCGAAATATCGCAACATGGGGCAGACCTGCGTCTGCGCCAACCGGCTCTATGCCCAGGACAAGATCTACGACAGCTTCGTGCAGAAGCTCGCCGCCAAGGTCGCGGCGATGAAGGTCGGCGACGGCACTGAGGCCGGCGTCACGCAGGGGCCGCTGATCAACGAAGAAGCGGTCGAGAAGGTCGAGCGCCACATTGCCGACGCGGTCAAGGGCGGCGCCAGGATCGTCACCGGCGGCAAGCGCCATGCGCTCGGCCGCACCTTCTTCGAGCCGACCGTGCTGTCGGACGTGAAGGCGGATGCGCTGGTCGCGCATGAGGAGACGTTCGGCCCGCTGGCGCCGGTGATCCGTTTCAAGGACGAGGCCGAAGTGATTGCGATGTGCAACGCTTCGCCGTTCGGCCTCGCCTCCTACTTCTACGCCCGCGATCTCGGCCGCGTCTGGCGCGTCGCGGAGGCGCTGGAGTCAGGCATGGTCGGCGTCAACACCGGCCTGATCACCACCGAGGTCGCACCGTTCGGCGGCGTCAAGGAGAGCGGCCTCGGCCGCGAGGGCTCGCATCACGGCATCGAGGAGTATCTCGAGATCAAATACGTGATGATGGCGGGCGTCTGAGCTCAGGCGGACTTGTCGACCGCCGACGACGTCGAGACCGACGGAAGCTTGTTCACCGGGACCATGTAGGACTTGTTGCCGACCTGGTAGATGACCTTGCCGCTCTTGCCGTCGTCGGTCGAGATTTGCGACTGGCCGAACATGATAACGTTCCTGTACACGATTCCGGTGCCCTGGCGCGTGACACCGTTCGTGGTGACGCTGACTTGCGCCTCGTTGCCATTGACCGAAAGCACGCGAAAGCTCGCGCTCATGCCGTTCTCGCCCGAATAACCGGCCCAGCTCCCGGTGAGATTGCTCTCGTTGGCGGGAGGCGCCTGCTTCTCGAGCATCGCCGTGGCCTTGCCGCCGCCGGCCGAGAACAGCAGCACCGCGTTCTTGCCATCCTTGGTTCCGAGTGTCACGGGCCCGAAGTCGATGGTTGAGCCGTTGACAGTGCCGATGCCGCGCTCGGTATGCCCATGGTGGGTGTATTCCACCGTGGCTTGGCTGCCGCGAATGTTCACGACCTTGAAGCTCACGGCCTGGCTGTTGGCCGTCCAACTGCCTTTCCATTCGCCCAGCAGGTTGCTCTGGTGATAGACCCGCTCCATCGCGGGAGAGATCCGGCTGGTGCTTTGGACGACCGCCATATCCGCCTCGTGAGAGCCTGGAGGCCCTTTTTCTCAATATTTCTGATTGTTTCCAATTATGAAAATAAGTAATTTGGTAGGGGTTAACGCACCGTTAAACAACCGCCGTCCGGCAGCCGGCTGCGACGCGACCTTTCGCCTCAGCGCCGCGGAGCAACGGCAAGCAGAGCTGAACGTCAGTGTCGGAATGCCCCAGTCGAGCGCGATCGCGTGCCGCTTGCGGAGAGATGATGGATCGTCAACGATGCGGAGCATGGGACCATCTTCTCGCGAGATATGAGCGCAGCCATGACCGCGGCATCGATCTGCCCCACCGTCGGCCGGCTTGCTGCGGCCGACGCGCATCGCCTCGATGAGGACGGCTATCTGCTGCTGCGACGTGCGATCCCGGCGGAGTGGATCGCGGCGTTGCGGGACGCGTTCGAGGCCGGCACGGTGCCGTCCGAGCAGTGGCCGGTCCCGCGCGGGCGCGACTGGCGCCATGCCATGGTCGATCTCGATGCGACCGTGCAGCGCGTCTGCCGTCTGCCGTTGATGCTTGCGGCCGTGCAGCACGTGCTCAAGGCGCCGTTCTTCCTGGGCCAGGTCGAAGGGCGCGAACCGCGCGCCGATGGCGGCGCCCAGCCGCTGCATCGCGACAGCGTCGAGCGGCTCCACACCGACGCGGTATCCGCGCTGGCCTTCCTCGATCCATTCGGCCCGGACAATGGCGCCACGCAGCTGGCGCCGGGCACGCATCGGCATGGCACAGACGATGCGAAGGCGGCATCGGCCGCCTTCGTCACGACCGGCGAAGCCGGCGATATCCTGCTGTTCGATGTCAACGTGCTGCACGGCGCCACGCGCAATCGCAGTGGCGCGCGCCGCCGGTCGCTGCTGATCACCTATGCTCTGGCCGAGCAGCAGGAGCAGTGGCGCGGCACGCGTGCCTTGCGCGCGGTGCGCATGGATCAGGACGAGATTTTCGGAGCCGAGTAGCAGCGTCGGCTCCATCTTCCTTTCCGACTTGCCGCCATTCACATGCCTGTGGCT
>JBARNF010000275.1:0-8882 GCA_049802835.1 Bradyrhizobium sp. | reverse complement strand
GCCCAGACCGTTGCCGCGTCCGCCGGTGGTGCTGACCCCGCCGGGCAGCCCGTGATCGCGGGCGCGCGTCGGGCAGGGGCCGCGCCGATGATGACGTTGCGGCAGGTCGAGGTCGTCCGCGCGGTCATGGTGACGGGCACCATCAACGGTGCGGCGCGGCTATTGAAGGTGTCGGCACCAGGCGTCAGCCGGCTCGTGAAATACACCGAGCGCTCGCTCGGCATCCGCTTCTTCCAGCGCCAGAACGGCCGCTACTTCCCGACGCCGGAAGCGCAGAACATCTTCGAGCAGATCAACAGCGTCTACGAGAAGGTCGATGATCTCAGCTACATCATCTCCAACATCGGCCGCGGCGCGCTGTCCGAATTGCGCGTCGGCTCGGTGCCGAGCATTTCCCAGGTGATGGTACCGCGCGCGATCGAGCGCGTGCGCCGCCGCTATCCTGATTTGGGCATCGACATCAACATCCTCAAGATCGAGGAGGCGATCGACTACCTGATGCTCGGCAAGGGCGAGTGCGTGGCGATGAGCTATCGGCTCGATCATTCCGCGCTCGAATTCCTGCCGCTCGCCTCGGGCGAGCTGTTCTGCATCGTGCCGCCGGGCCACGAACTCGCCGGCTGCAAGCAGGTATCCGCCGCCGAGATGACGCGCTATCCGCTGATCGGCATCGATCCCAACGATCCCTACGGCCGGATCATGGCGGAGATCTTCGCGCGCAACAAACTCGACTACAACATCTCGATCAAGGCCCGCTTCGGCACCACGGTCTGCGCGCTGGTGAAGGCTGGGCTCGGCATCGCCGTCATCGACCAGTTCACGGTCGCCCACGGCGGCTATCCCGGCATCGAGCTGTTGAAGATCGCCGAGCCGACCCGGTTCGACACCTACATCGCGGTCAAGCGCGGCACGCCGCTGTCGCTCTATGCAGAACACTTCATCGATTGCCTGCGCGCCGAGATGCGCGCGCTCGAGCCGGGGCGCCGTCAGGTGCTTAAACCGGCGAAGGCGGGCATCGGCAAAAAAATAACATGATGTTAGGTTTGGCGGATATTTGGGTAATTGTGTTAGCGAACGGACGCGCTATCGTCTGCAACGACATTGATCGCGCGTGCGGCGCTCGCACGTCCCAGCAGCAGAGACTGAAGCGAACGTGGCTGATCTTTCCGCGCTCAAAGCCCGCAAATTCCTGACCGGATTGATCGGTGCGCCGATTGCGCATTCGGCTTCTCCCGCGATGCATGAACACGCGGCTGCGGCACTCGGTGTGCGCTGCCACTACCAGCTGATCGAGGTCGCCGGCGCCGACCGGGCCGGATTGGTGACGCTGCTGGAAGGCGTGCGCCGGCTCGGCTTCGCCGGGGTCAACGTGACTTACCCCTACAAGGAAGCCGTGGTCGAGCTGCTCGACGAGCTCGCGCCGAAGGCAGCGGCGATGGGGGCCGTGAATACCGTCGTCGTCCGTGACGGTCGGCTGATCGGCCACAACACCGATACCACCGGCTTCGAACGCGCGGTGGCACCGCTGGTCAGCCAGACCAATCGCGGCATCGTGGCGCTGATCGGCGCCGGCGGGGTCGGCAAGGCGATTGCCTTCGCACTTGCGAACCTCGATGTCGCCGGCCTGCGCATCTTCGACATCGAGCGCGCCCGCGCCGAGAAGCTCGCGAGCCTGCTGCCGGCGGGCACGACGATCACGATCGCCGATAGCGTCGAGCAGGCGCTGCAGGGGGCGGTCGGGGTCGTCAACGGCACCCCGATCGGCATGCTGCCGAACCGCGGTACGCCGGTGCCCGATCAGTTGCTGCGTGCCGATCTCTGGGTCGCCGACGCCGTCTACTCACCGCTGTGGACGCCGCTCCTGAAAGCCGCCAAGGCCAAGGGGGCGCGGGTCCTGCTCGGGCGCGAGCTCGCGATCTACCAGGCCGCGGACGCGTTCGAGCTGTTCACCGGGCTTGCGCCGTCGACAGAGGCGATGGGCGCGGCGTTCGACAACCACATGGCGGAAAGATATCCGGCGGTTGACGCCGCCTGAGCAAACCGGCCAATACGCGCCGGACTAGTCGTTCAATAAAGAAACGCAAACAAGCGTTTGGAAACAGAGGAGGAAACAACGTGAGATCGATCATCCTGGCTGGCCTGTGCTCAGCCGCGCTTATGTCCGGAGCTGCCTTCGCGCAGTCCGGCGCCCCCATCAAGATCGCCAATGTCGCCGAGCTCTCCGGCGGTGGCGCGACCGTCGGCAACAACTGGAAGAACGGCATCGATCTCGCCGTCGAGGAGATCAACGCCAAGGGCGGCATCCTCGGCCGCAAGATCGAGGTCAGCCACGCCGACTCGCAGTCGAACCCCGGCGTCGCGCGCGCCCAGGTGCAGAAGGCGCTCGATGGCGAGCCCTATGTGCTGCTCGGCCCCGGCTACTCCGGCTCGGTGAAGGTGACCGCGCCGCTGGCGGCGGAGGCCGGCATCACGCAGATCATGGGCGGCGAAGCGGCCGAGCTCACGCTGGCCGGCAACAAGTTCCTGTTCCGGACGTCGTTCGGCCAGCAGTCGTCGATGCCCAAGGTCGCGAAATACGTCAACGACGAGCTGAAGGCGAAGTCGGTCGCGGTGGTCTGGGTCAACAACGATTTCGGCCGCGGCGGACGCGACGTCATCACCAAGGAATTCAACCGGCTCGGCATCAAAGTCGCTGCCGACCTGTCGACCGAAGCCGGTCAGGCAGACTTCGCCGCCGACGTCAGCAAGATCAAGGCGGCGGCGCCGGATGCGGTGTTCATCTATGTCAACGAGGAAGAGAGCGCGCGCATCCTGAAAGAGATCAAGCGCCAGGGCGTGACCGCGCCGCTGATCGGCGAGACAACGCTGGTCGGACAGAAGGTGATCGAACTCGCCGGTGACGCAGCCAACGGCGCCCGTGGCCATGTCGGCCTCACGACGGACGCGCCGGTCGAGGCGATCAAGGCGTTCCGCGACCGCTTCGTGAAGAAGTACAACTACGTGCCCGATCACAACGGACTCAAGGGCTATCTCGCGATCTACATGGTCAAGGCCACCACCGAGAAGATGGGCAAGGTCGACTCCAAGGCCTTCGCGGATACATTGCACGGCCTGACCATCAAGACCTCGACCGAGCCGAACATCCTGATGGACGTCACCTTCGATCAGAACGGTGACATCGATCGCCAGGGCTTCCTGGTCGAGGTGGTCGAAGGCAAGCAGGTCGTGAAGCAGGTGCTGCCTAAGCTCAACTGAGGACAACGGTCGATCGGCGGCGCTGGTAGGGATGACCTTTGGCGTCGCCGTCACCCAAAGGTTCACGGGGGAACGATGTCCAATCTGCTCGACCTGATCGTGGCGGGTCTCGCCACCGGCGCCATCTACGCGCTCGTTGCCACAGGCTTCACGCTGCTGTGGCAGACCTCGCAGACCATCAACTTCGCCCAGGGCGAGTTCGTGATGCTGCCGGCCTTCCTGATGCTCGCCGTGATGCATCTCGGCGCGCCGTTCTGGCTCGCGGTCCTCATCGGCATCGTGCTGGCGGCGCTGCTGCTCGGGCTCGCCTTCAAGATGCTGCTGGTCGATCCGATGCTGCGGCATGGCGTGCTGCCGCTGGCGATCGCCACCATGGCGCTCGCGATCGGGATCAAGGAGGCGGTGAAGCAGTTCTTCAGCGCCGAGGCCTCGCCCTTTCCGTCGATCGTGCCGGCCGGTGACGTCTCCATTCTCGGCCGCGCGGTGTCGCTGCAGAGTCTCGGCGTGCTCGCTGTTGCGATCCTGGCCGTCGTCGGCCTCACCACGCTGCTGAACCGCACCTCGCTCGGCCATCAGATGCAGGCGGCGGCACAGAATCCGACGGTCGCGCGCATCATCGGCGTCCCCGTGGAGCGCATGATCCTGCTGACCTTCCTGATCAACGCCGTGCTGGTGGCGCTGGCCTCGCTGCTGATCACGCCGATCTATCTTGCAAAATTCTCCAGCGGCGAGGTGCTCGGGCAGGCGGCCTTCATCGCCGCGATCGTCGGCGGCTTCAACCAGGTCCGCGGCGCCATCGCGGGCGGGCTGCTGATCGGCGTCGTCGATAACCTCGCCGCGGCCTACGTGTCTACCCAGTATCGTGCCGCCGTTCCGATGGTCTTGCTGATCCTGATGATCCTGTTCCGGCCGCAGGGCCTGCTCGGTCGAGCCGAGGAGCGCACGGTATGAGCATGAACAGCAAGATGCTTCTCGTCGCGCTGGCCGTCGTGGTCATCGCCGGCCTGATCATCGTCCCGATGAACTTCAACCGCTACGGCCTGTACATCCTGAGCCAGTGGGCGGTGATGACCATCGCGGCGATGGGACTGAACCTCACGCTCGGTTATGCCGGGCAGGTGTCGCTGGCCCAGGGCGCGTTCGTCGGCATCGGCGCCTACGGGGCGGCCATCCTGACCACGCATGGCTGGCCGCTGATCGCAGCGCTCGGGCTCGTCATCGTGATCTGCTTCGCCGTCGGCTGGCTGCTGGGCTATCCGGCGCTGCGCGTGCAGCACCACTATCTCGCCTTCGTGACGCTCGCCTTCTCGACCCTGGCATTTCTGGTGTTCCGCAACGAGAGCTGGCTCACCAACGGCATCTACGGCATCAGCAACATTCCGCGCCCGGAGCTGTTCGGCTTCTCGACCCGCAAGCCGCTGCCGTTCTATTATCTCTGTCTCGGCTCGCTCGGTCTCGTGACGCTGGCGATGTGGTGGCTGATGCGCTCGCCCTGGGGCCGCGCCTTCATGGCGCTGCGCGAGAACCCGATCCGGGCGCAGTCGCTCGGCATCGACACCAGGCGCTACACCTTGATGGCGTTCGCGATCGGCTCCGTGCTCGGCGGCATTGCCGGCGTGCTCTATGCGCCGCTGACGCAATATGTCGATCCGGTGCCGTTCAACCTGCAGCTCTCGCTCGATCTGCTGATGATGGTGATCGTCGGCGGTGCCGGCTTCATGCTGGGACCGTTCCTCGGCGCGATGATCGCGGTGCTGCTGCCGGAATGGCTGCGCTTTGCCGAAGGCTATTACCTGATGCTCTATGCCGCGGCCGTGATACTGCTGTTGATCTATTCGCCGACCGGTATCCTCGGCATTCTCGACCGCTATCTCAGCTCGCGCCGGACCCAGGCGGCGTCGGCGCTGCGGGCCGCCGCTCAATCCAAGCTGGAGGCCGCGCGATGACCGCAGTCCTCGATGTTCGTGAGGTCAAGAAGAGCTTCGGCGGCATCACTGCCGTCGACGGCGTCAGCTTCGACGTGCAGGAGGGTGAGATCCTCGGGTTGATCGGTCCCAATGGTTGCGGCAAGTCGACCCTGTTCAACTGCATCCTCGGCCAGCTGGCGCCGAGCGCGGGCGAGGTGAGGGTCGACGGCAAGCTCGTCACCGGGCAGCGGCCGGCGGAGCTCAATCGTCTGGGCGTCAGCCGCACCTTCCAGCTGCTGCAGGTGTTTCCGAAACTGTCGGTGCGCGACAATCTCATCCTCGCCGGACAGGAGCATCGCGGCAGCATGCTGTCGCGGCTGTTTGGTCCGTCGGACGCCGGCCTCACCGAGACCGCCGATCAGATGATCGGCTTCTTCAAACTCGATCATCTCGCCAACGAGCCGGCCGGCGGCCTGTCCTACGGTCAGCAGAAGCTGCTCGATGCCGCCATGGCCTTCATGGGCGGCCCGCGGCTGGTGCTGCTCGACGAGCCCGCCGGCGGCGTCAATCCGACCATGCTCGGCGATCTCAAGGAGCGGCTGATTGCGATCAACCGCGAGCGCCGCGCCACCTTCGTGGTGATCGAGCACAACATGGAATTCGTGATGTCGCTGTGCTCGCGCGTGATGGTGATGGCGGAAGGCAAGGTGCTTGCGATCGGCAAGCCCGACGAGATCAGGGCCAATCCGGCCGTGATCGAAGCCTACCTCGGGCATTGACGGAGGCTGTCATGAGCGATCCCATTCTCGACGTCCAGAACCTCGTCGGCGGTTACGGCAAGATGACGATCCTCAACGGCACGACCTTCTCGGTGCCCAAGGGATCGATCACCACCGTCATCGGTCCGAACGGCGCCGGCAAGTCGACCGTCTTCAAGGCGATCTTCGGCCTGCTCAAGCTGCGCGAAGGCAAGGTGGTGTTCAAAGGCCGCGACGTCACCGGATTGAGCCAGCGGGCGCTGCTCGCCGCCGGCATCTGCTACATCCCGCAGGGCCGCAACATCTTCGGCGAGCTGTCGGTGCGTCACAACATCGAGCTCGGCGGCGTCGCCGCCTCGCGCGATTTCGACCTCACCGCCCGCGTTGAGGCCGCGCTCGACGTCTTTCCGGTGCTGCGCAAGAAGGCGGCGCGGCAGGCTTCGACCCTATCAGGCGGTGAGCAGAAACAGCTTGAGATCGCGCGCGGGCTGCTGCTCGACCCACAACTGGTGCTGATCGACGAGCCGTCGATTGGCCTGTCGCCGCTGATGGTGCAACAGACCTTCGACATGCTGACGCAGCTGCGCGACCGCGGCGTCTCGGTGCTCCTGATCGAGCAGAATGCGCGCTCCGCGCTGGAGATTTCCGACTACGGCATCGTGCTGGAGCTCGGCCGCACCCGGATCATCGACAAGGCCGATCGCGTGCTGGCTGATCCGCGCATCGGCCAGCTGTTCCTGGGCGGCGCGATGGAGGAGACGGCGGCATGAACAAGCGCTCGATCGCAACGGTCTCCATCTCAGGCGCGCTCGATGAGAAGCTCAAGGCGATCGCCGCGGCAGGCTTCGAGGCGGTCGAGATCTTCGAGAACGACCTGCTGGCGTTCGGCGCGCGACCGCGTGAGATCGGGCAGATGTGCCGCGACCTCGGCCTTGAAATCTGCGCCTATCAGCCGTTTCGCGACTTTGAAGGCATGCCGGAGCCGCAGCGCGCTCGCAACTTCATCCGCGCCGAGCGCAAGTTCGATCTGATGCAGGAGCTCGGCACCGATCTGCTGCTGATCTGCAGCAGCGTGTCGCCGGCCTCGCTCGGCGGCATCGATCGCGCCGCTGCTGATTTCCACGAGCTTGGCGAACGCGCCGCGAAGCGGGGTCTGCGCGTCGGCTATGAGGCGCTGGCCTGGGGGCGCCACGTCCACGACTATCGCGACGCCTGGGAGATCGTGCGCCGTGCCGATCACAAGGCGATCGGCGTCATCCTCGACAGCTTCCATGCGCTGGCGCCAGCGCTGCCGACCAACGCCATCCGCGCCATTCCGGCCGACAGGATCTTCCTGGTGCAACTCGCGGACGCACCCAAGCTCGAGCTCGACGTGCTGTCCTGGAGCCGGCATTTTCGCAGCTTCCCGGGACAGGGCGACCTGCCGGTCGGCGAGTTCATGGAGGCGGTGGCAGCCACCGGCTATGACGGGCCGCTGTCGCTCGAGATCTTCAACGACCAGTTCCGCGCGGGATCGTCGCCGCGGACAGCGCTCGACGGCATGCGCTCGCTGCTGCTGCTGCAGGACGATCTGGCCGGGATGATGCCCACGCCGCCGGAGGAGCGTTTTGCCCCCCGCGTCAAAAGCCACGGCATCGGCTTCGTCGAATTCGCCGTCAGCGAGGACAAGGCCGAGGCGTTGGCCGCCATGTTCGGCCAGCTCGGCTTCCGCAACACCGGCCGTCATCGCAGCAAGGCGGTGCAGCGCTGGTCGCAAGGCGCGATCGAGCTCGTCATCAACTGCGAGCCGGCGAGCTTCGCGCATTCGCACTATGTCACGCACGGTGCCGGCGTCTGTGCCATCGCGCTCGACGTCGACAGCGCCGACCGCGCCATGGCGCGGGCGCAATCGCTGAAGACGCGCACCTTCGTCCAGCCGGTCGGTCCGGGGGAACTCGAGATCCCGGCGATCCACGGCGTCGGCGGCAGCCTGCTGTATTTCCTCGACACGCACGGCCGCCACTGGGACGTCGATTTCGAGGCGGTCGCCGGCGACAAGGACAGCGATCGCCTCGTCGCGGTCGATCACATCGCGCAGTCGATGCCCTATGAAGAGATGCTGTCCTGGCTGCTGTTCTATGCGGGGATCATCGACTTCTCGCGCCTGCCGCAGATGGAGATCGCCGATCCCAGGGGCCTCGTGCAGAGCCAGGCGATCGTCAACGGCGATCGTAGCCTCCGCTTCATCCTCAACGGCTCGACGGCAACCCGCACGCTCTCGTCGCGCTTCATTTCGGAATTCTTCGGCTCCGGCGTGCAGCACATCGCGTTCTCCTGCGACGATATCTTCGCGGCCGTGGCCGAGATGCGCGCCCGCGGCGCCGGCTTCCTCGACATTCCCGACAACTACTACGACGATCTCGAAGCCAAATACGATCTCCCTGCCGAGACGATCGCCGCGCTCCGTGCCAACGAGATCCTGTACGACCGCGACGGCGACGCCGAGTTCTTCCAGGTCTACACCCACATCTTCGAGGAGCGCTTCTTCTTCGAGATCGTGCAGCGCCGCAACTACCAGGGCTTTGGCGCACCCAATGCCGCGATTCGGCTGGCGGCGCAGGCGCGCGAGGTGCGGCCGGACACGATGCCGCGGCTGTAGCGGGCCGTCTCGAGTTCAATAAAGCCAATAACAACACATTCGGGGAGGACACATGAAGCGGACGAATTGGCGGCTGGCTTGCGCCGCCGTGCTGCTTGGCGCGCTCGTGGTATCGGCCAACGCAGCAGGGCTGGAGGTCGGCATCGACTCCGGTCCGATCACCGGGAAGTTTCAGCGCAATACCGCCGTGCGCGCCTTTCTCGGCATTCCCTTCGCGGCGCCGCCGGTCGGCGATCTCAGGTGGAAGCCGCCGCAACCGGTCGCCGCGTGGCAGGCGCCGCGGCCCGCAATGTCCTATGGCGCGCAATGCATGCAGCCGGGCCG
>JBARNF010000274.1:0-4640 GCA_049802835.1 Bradyrhizobium sp. | reverse complement strand
CCACAGGTCTAACAACATGCTTCACTGGGTGTGGCGGCCCCTCACCCCACCCCTCTCCCCGTAAGAACGGGGAGAGGGAGCAGACTAACTCCTGCGCAGCAGCTACGGCACAAGCGTAGTGCAAGATAATTGGCGTTGATCGGAGACCATACCATGACCCACTTCACTGACATCGGCGTCGAGATCCACGGCCATGTCGGCCTGATCGAGATCCGCCGGCCGCCGCTCAACTTCTTCGACATTTCGCTGATCAACCAGATCGCGGACGCGCTCGAAGGCTTCGACCGCGAGATCGAGATCCGCGCCTCGGTGCTGGCGGCGCAGGGCAAGGCGTTCTGCGCCGGCGCCAATTTCGGCGATCCGGCGCGGCAGGCGCAGGACGCCGCGGAAGCAAAAGGCGATCCCGCCGACAGCCTCGGGGCGATCAATCATCTCTATATGCAGGCGGTGCGGATCTTCCGTTGCAAGAAGCCGGTCGTCGCGGCCGTGCACGGCGCGGCGATCGGCGGCGGGCTGGGCCTCGCCGTGTCAGCCGATTTCCGCGTCACCTGCCCGGAAGCGCGCTTCTCGGCGAATTTCACCAAGCTCGGCTTCCATCCGGGCTTCGGGCTGACGGTCACGCTGCCCGAGCTGATCGGCAACAACAACGCCGAGCTGATGTTCTACACCAGCCGCCGTGTCACCGGCGAGGACGCGCTCAAGTTCGGCCTCGCCAATGAATGCGTGCCGCAGGACCAGGTGCGGACGACAGCCATGAAGCTCGCCGCGGAGATCGCCGAGTGCTCGCCGCTCGGCCTGCTCTCGACCCGCGCGACGATGCGCGCCGGCCTCGCCGACCGCGTGATGGCCGCGACCGAGCACGAGCTCGCCGAGCAGACCCGGTTGCGCGCGACCGAGGATTTCAAGGAAGGCGTCAAGGCGACGGAGGAGCGGCGGTTCGCGAACTTCAGGGGGCGGTGAGCGGCTTGCATCGTGGAGGTTAGCTATCACCGCGGTTGACGCTGTGCTCCCTCTCCCCGTTCTTACGGGGTCGCGACGAGCTTCGCTCGCGCTGAGAGGGTTGGGGTGAGGGGCAGACGTACGGGAAGTGTGCGTGGAGAGACCTGTACCCCCTCACCCGGATCGCATCAAAGATGCGATCCGACCTCTCCCCGCAAGCGGGGCGAGGTTGCAGCGAGCACGCCGCAAGAGACAGAGCCAAAAGACGAGCCTCACGTCGTCAGCACGAAAGTCACACCACCGATAAAGAATTCGCTGCCTGACACCGCATAGCCGAGCCCGCGCGCGGCGTCAGGCACGCGGGCAACGTCTGTAACGCGAAATGTCAGTTCGCTCATGAGTTCGCGCTCACCCGGCTCGACTCGAATGCGGGCATTCGGCAGCGCCAGCTGAACGCCGTCTTCACCTATCGCGGACGTCATATCAAGAATCCGTCCCCAATGCGTAGCGAGCGACGCCGGATCGGGGCTCTGCAGGACGACCTCCGTCAGAGCCGTCGTCACATCGTTGCGGATCGACCGTGTCCAATCCGGCCCGGCGGGCGGATACGGCCCCATCACATCATCGCTGCCCTCGGTGTGATTGAGCTCGATGAAGGCCGCACGGCAGTCGCGCGGATGCAGCTGGACGCCGTGATAGGGCGGATGATCGATGACATTGGCGGTGCGCACGCCCATTGCACTTGCGCGGGCAGCGCGCTCATCCGGATCGTCGCAGGCGAAGATCGCCATGTAGCCGCCGCGGCCGCCGGTCTTGTCCAGGAAGCGGCCGGCCGCGGTGCCCGCGCGCGTCGGCGCCACCACCTCGAGCAGGATCGGCCCGACCGGCAGCAGCGCGTTTTCCAGCCCGTATTTGCCGAGATGCGGATCGCGGTAGCAGACATCGAGGCCCATGATGGCGGCGATGTCGGAGACCACGGGCTCGAGCCTGGGCGCGACGAGACAGATCTGGCGCAAGTGGAGATAGGCCATGGTCGCGGCTCGCAACTACCTGCCCTGGAACGCCGGCGCGCGCTTCTCGACGAAGGCCTTCGCCGCCTCCTTGTGATCCTCGGTGTCGCTGCAGCGGGAATGATGCATCGCCTCCGCGTCGAAACAGGCCTCCAACGTCATCGTCTCGGCGTTGTTGATGTTGCGCTTGATGTAGCCGAGCGTCACGCTCGGGCCCTGCGCCAGCGACAGTGCCAGCTCACGGGCGGCGGCCTCGACCTCCGCATCAGGCACGACCTTGGTCAGCATGCCCAGGCCGAGAGCGTCTGTGGCGGTCAGGATCGGCGAGGTCAGATAGAGCTCGCGGGCCTTGGCGCTGCCGAGCAGCTGGGTGAGGAAATAGGTGCCGCCGAAATCGCCCGACAGCCCGACCTTGGCAAAGGCCGTGGTGATCTTGGCCGATTCGCCGGCCACCCGCAGGTCGCAGGCGAGCGCGAGCGACAGGCCGGCGCCGGCAGCCGCACCGTCGATCTGCGCCACCACCGGCTTCTGCATCTGGTGCAGCAGCCGCGACACTTCCATGCGCTCGCGCAAGGTGGAGACCTTGGTTTCGAACGACGGCGCGGTCTTGGCTTCAGCCATCGCCTTGACGTCGCCGCCGACACAGAACGTGCCGCCGGCGCCCTTCAGCAGCACGGCGCGCACGTCGGGGTCATTGGCGGCGCGGTGCGCCGCCTCGACCAGCCCCTTGGTCATGTCGCTGTTGAGCGCGTTGCGCCGCTCCGGCCGGTTCATCGTGATCGTGAGCAGACCGGAGTCGAGATGCTGCAGGACGGTGGTGTTGGTGGTCATGGGCCGGCACTCCTTGTTGTTTCGTCGTCTTGTTTCCCCGTCATTCCGGGGCGACGCGTCGGCGTCGAACCCGGAATCCCGAACTGATGGACTCACGTCGAGGTTCCGGGTTCAACGCTGCGCGTTGCCCGGAACGACGGCTGTGTCGCGGAAGAGTCCGCGCTTGCGCGCGCGTCCCGGATGACGGCCTTTCGGCCGTCACTTCTTCACCAGCGGACAGCGCGAGGCTTCCAGCGGCTGGAATGCCTCGTTGCCGGGCACCGTCGCAAGCAGCTTGTAATCGTCGGACTTGCCCTTCGACTCCGACGGCGTCTTGACCTCGAACAGATACATGTCGTGCACCATGCGGCCGTCCTCGCGGATGCGGCCGCCATGAGCGAACATGTCGTCGATCGGGGTGGCGCGCATCACCTTCATGACGGCGTCCGGATCGGTGGTGCCCGCGGCCTTCACGGCCTTCAGATAATGCGAGACCGATGAATAGACGCCGGCCTGGGCCGAGGTCGGCACGCGCTTGGTGCGCACCATGAAGCGCTTGGTGAAGGCGCGGGTGTCGTCGTTGAGGTCCCAGTAGAACGCCTCGGCAACGAGAAGACCCTGCGCCGTCTCCAGTCCGACGCTGTCGATGTCCGAGACGAAAGCGAGCAGCGGCGACAGCTTCTGTCCACCCTTGGTGAGACCGAACTCCGCCGCCTGCTTGATGGCGTTGATGGTATCGCCACCGGCATTGGCAAGGCCGATCACCTTGGCCTTGGACGCCTGCGCCTGCAGCAGGAAGGAGGAGAAGTCCGAGGTGTTGAGCGGGTGGCGGACGCTGCCAAGCACCTTGCCGCCCGACTTCACGACGACGCTGGTGGTGTCCTTTTCGAGATCCTGGCCGAACGCGTAGTCGGCCGTCAGGAAGAACCAGCTGTCGAGGCCGGACTTCACCGCCGCAAGGCCGGTGACGTTGGCCTGCGCGAAGGTGTCGAACACGTAGTGCACGGTATACGGCCCGCAGGCCTCGTTGGACAGCCGAACGGAGCCCGGCCCGTTGAAGATGATGATCTTGTTGCGCGCCTTGGCGATCTCGCCGGCGGCGAGCGCCGTAGCCGACGCGGCGACGTCGTAGATCATCTCGACGCCCTGGTTGTCGAGCATGTCGCGCGCGATGTTGGCGGCGAGATCGGCTTTGTTGAGATGGTCGGCCGCGAGCACCTCGATCTTGCGCCCCAGCACCTCGCCGCCGAAATCCTCGACCGCCATCTTCGCCGCGGTCTCGCTGCCAGGACCGGTGATGTCGGCATAGAGGCTCGACATGTCGAGGATGCCGCCGATCTTCAAAGGCGGCTTGCCCTGCGCATGCGCCGGGCCTGACGACAGCGTCAGCGCCAGAGCCAGCATGAACAACGACGACGACGCGCCGCAGATGGTCCTGCCCATCGATATCCTCCCTGCCGGGCACGCCGCTGCATGGCGACGGCCTCGTTGATAGTTCGTATCATGGCGCACGCATCGGCATGCGGCAAGCACCGTACAGGGACGACGCAGGCTTCGTTGTTTTCCGCTCAATGGAATGGCTGAAACGTGCGATGATGGAGCATGGCACACGTCCCCTTATTCCGCAGTACGCGATGGATCCGAGGCGCGATCCATGCGCTGATCACGTTGGCCGCGGCGGTGTCGCCGGGCCATGCCGCGCCCTGCATGTTCGCCGAGCAGGGTGATGGACACGTCAGCGCGATCATCGATGCGCGCAGCTTCCGGCTCAGCGACGGTCGCGAGATCAGGCTCGCGGGAATCGAAGCGCCGCCACCGGAGCGGCGCGCGGCCTCGATCGCCGCGCTCGGCGAGATCCTGCGCGACCGCGACGTCGTGCTC
>JBARNF010000273.1:0-4254 GCA_049802835.1 Bradyrhizobium sp. | reverse complement strand
GCCAGTCCACCGGATACGGCTCGACCGGAAAGCCAGCCTTGCGGAACAGCCCCACCGAGCGCGGCATGTGATAGGCCGAAGTCACCAGCAGCCAGCGCTCGCCCGGCTTTGGCGCGATCATCGCCTTCGAAAAGATCGCATTCTCGTAGGTGTTGCGCGACAGCCGCTCCAGGAGCAGGCGATCCTTGGCGACGCCGAGGCTGAGCAGGATCTCGGCCCCGACATCGGCCTCCTTGGCTTCCGTCGCGATCAGATTGGCACTGCCGCCGGTGAACAGGATGCGCGCATTCGGATCACGCCGTGCCAGCGCGGCCGCCTGGATCACCCGGTCGGCGCCCGCGACCGTCACCGGCATGCCGTACATGATCGACAGATCGGAATCGACCGGCCCGCCCAGCACGATGATGCCGTCCGGCGCGCCACGGGCTGGGTCCCATTGCGGAAAGCGGCTCTCCAGCGGATACAGCATCAGGCTGCCGAGCGGCGTCAGGCCGACGATGGCCAGCAGCAGCATCGCGGAGACCAGCAGCCTGCCGCCGAGGACGGCGAACCGGGTCAGCATCAGGACGGCGCCGAGCAGCCCCAGCACGATCATGAAATTGGTCGGCAATGCCAGCAGGCCGAGCGTCTTCGACAGGACAAAAAACATTCAGGGCTCCGGCGCAGGGTGAATGGCCACCGCCGCCCTCATACACGACAGCCGCCATGCGTTGCCATCTCTCCGCGGCGGCCAGCGGATGCGCTATGGTTGCGGCCGAACCGGCACGAATGAGAGCATCATGACCCATCACCATCTGCCCGCGAGCCCCGAGACCTGCCATTGGGGCTTCTTCGAATCCCGGCTGAAGCCGGTGCTGACGATCAACAGCGGTGACGAGGTCACGATCGATTCGATCAGCGGCGGGCCCGATGTGGTGCCGGATACCAGCAAGTTCTCCGTGCCGCCGGAGCTGTTCGATGTTCATGCGCGCAGCGAGCGCATGGTGCCTGGCCACATCCTGACCGGGCCGATCGCGGTCAAGGGCGCCGAGGTCGGCGACGTGCTCGAGGTCGACATTCTCGACGTCCAGTTGCGGCAGGACTGGGGCTACAATTTCATCCGCCCGCTCGCGGGCACCCTGCCCGACGATTTCCACGAGAGCCGGCTGCTCAACATCCCGCTCGACAAAGCGCGCATGGTCGGAAAGCTGCCGTGGGGGCTGGAGCTGCCGCTGGCGCCGTTCTTCGGCGTGATGGGCGTGGCGCCGCCGCCGGCCTGGGGCCGCATCACCTCGCTGATCCCGCGCGCGATGGGCGGCAATCTCGACAACAAGGAACTCGGACCCGGCGCCAAGCTGTATCTGCCGGTGTTCGTGCCGGGCGCGCTGTTCTCCTGCGGCGACGGCCACGGCGTACAGGGCGACGGCGAGGTCTGCGTCACCGCGATCGAGACCGCGCTGCAGGGCCGCTTCCGCCTCACCGTGCGCAAGGACCTGAGATTCGACTATCCGCGCGCGGAGACCGCCACCCATTACATGACCATGGCGATGGACCCCGACCTCGATCAGTGCGTGGTGCGGGCGCTGCGCGACATGATCGTGCTGCTCGGCGAGAAGCGCAATCTGTCGCGCGAGGACGCCTACACGCTGTGCAGCCTCGCTGCCGATCTGCGCGTCACCCAGACCGTCAACGGCTCCAAGGGCATTCATTGCATGATCGCGAAGACGGTGGTGCACGGGTGAGATAAGGGCTCGAGCGTCGGGCCACACACTCCGCTGTCGTCCCGGCGAAAGCCGGGACCCATGACCACCAGCGGACGTCGTTGCACGAGATGGTTCGACTTGCGCAAACCAACTTCTCCTTGGGGTTATGGATCCCGGGTCGGCGCCACGACACGCTGGCGCGTGTCGCGGCTTGCCCGGGACGACAGTGGAGGGTGGGTCGAGAGCGGAGCGTCTCAAAGACACGGGATCGTAGCCCCGCGGCAGCTTCTGCCCGGGTCATGCTGATCTCGTTCACCCTCACCAAGTCGGAGGGCGCAGGGAAGGCCAGGCGTCGGCTGACGCCTGCGGCCCGCCTGCGAAAAAAATGCAGGCGGCAGGTACCACAGGTGCAGCCGAGAACGCCCGGCCTTCCCTGCGCGATGGTCTTCACGTTTATACGCAGTCTGCCTGGTGCACCGGGCTTGTTGGCCACCATGCGCACAATGCGCTTTGAGCACATTGCGCGGGACACCAGCATCGGGGTGTCAGCACGCTGCGACTTCACGTCCGCGCCAAGCCGTTCGTCCGCGCATCGCAAGACACGCTGCGGCTCCATCGCGGCCATCGCTCCCCGCCTCGCGTGTCGTGACGATCGCGCGCAACACCCCTTCCGAGTGAGGCGGGATGGCGGCAGTAGAGCATGATTTCCGAAAAAGAGAAAGCATTTATTTCTGAATTATCGAACAAGTCGCCGACGCCGGGCGCTGCCGGCTTCAGTGGCGTCCGGCTGCCCCGCGGGTCGGGGCATGGAGCCAGAGCAGGGCATGACCGGCCCTGTTGAGATCACCCGCCGGCAGGGCGCGTCGGACGATGCTGTCGCGAATCCTCAACCACCCGCCCCTCCCCGTACCATTCCGGGCTCTGACTCGCGGCGCAGGCGGCGAGTCACCTCCGCGCCCCTCCCGATTCGCCATATTTCTATAAAATTCAACACCTTAACAACTTATCCCCAAGTGGCTGTACAACCAATCAGATTCCTAATAGAGTCTAAAAAGTTACTTTTCTGTACACCGGATACGGACTAGCTTTTTGGCATGGCGACGGAAAAAGCCGAAACTGACCGCATCCCCGTAACCCTAGCCCTGGCAACCATCGGCTATCTCGAAAAGCTCGTGAAACAGGGAACCCATGGCACCAGCGTTCCGGGTGTCTGCAGAACGTTGATCGAAGAAGGCATCCGGCTCGCCATCAAGGACGGGCTGCTGTCGATCCGCGACAACGGACGGGCGTAAACAGGGACACTTCCAGCGGAGTAGTTTCGGACAACCGTCAGCCAGGACGATCCAGGACGGATCAAACTTGGAAGCGACAGATGATGCCCGCCGAACGACAGACCCTACCCACCTGGACCGAGGAACGGCTCCAGGCCCTGAAGCAGCACTTTGAGGCCGGGTTGACCTGCCGCGAGATCGCCGCCGAGCTCGGCGTCAGCCGCAACGCCGTGATCGGCAAGATCTCCCGCCTGGCGCTGACGCGCGACAATGGCGGCGATACGCGACGCGTGGTCCGCGCCGAAACCACCCGGGACGGCGAACGCGGCCGTCCGGTTCCGAAGCTGCGCCGCCGCATCCTGCGCGCGGTGCAGAACGACCCACCGCCTGTTTTCGTCGAGGAGCCGGTCGGCACGGTCGAGAACGGCTGCTCGCTGTTCGAGCTCTCCAAGGAACGCTGCCGCTGGCCGATCTCGACGCCCGGCGCCGATGATTTCTGCTTCTGCGGCTCCAAGCCGATCGATGGCTTGCCGTATTGCCCGAGCCATACACGCATGGCGTACCGGGTGGCGTCGTCAAGGTAGGCGCGGCGCGATCGGTGCCCACCCTCCCCTGGAGGGGGAGGGTCGCCTCGCGGCGAGCGCAGCGAGACGTGAGGCGGGGTGGGGTGATGCCACACTCACCGGGGTCTGTGGCTCACCCCACCCCGTTCCGCACCGCTGGCGCGGTGCGTCCCGACCCTCCCCCTCCAGGGGAGGGTGCGTACCATCGCGAAGAGCTGTTAGTGAGCTGGCAAGGGCGCCTACCCCAATTTCCACCCCGCCTCTTGCGCGAAGCGCTGGAAGAACTCCGGTTCATAAGCCTGCTCCGGCGATTGGCGGACGCGCATGTCCAGCAGCTTGGCATCCTCGCCGACGAGGATGCGCCACTGCTCCGCCTTGACGCCGTCGAGGATGATCTTCGCCGCCTGCGCGGCCGACGTCGGCGCGTCCTCGAGGAAGCTGCGGGCGCGCTCGCGCGCGGCGTTCTGGATGTCCTGGTCGCTCATCGCGGCGACGTCGATACCCATGCCCTTCATGCGCTGGCGAGCTAACGCGATCTCGGTCTCGCTGAGTTCGTCGGACTCGGTGCCGCTCTGCACCTTGCGCGAGTTCGAGAGGATCGAGGTGCCGATGTGGCCGGGCATCACCACCGAGCATTTGACGTGCGGCGCGTTGAGCCTGAGATCGTTGATCAGCGCCTCGGTGAAACCCTTCACCGCGAATTTCGCGGCGCTGTAGGCGGTGTGCGCCACGCCCATG
>JBARNF010000272.1:0-11524 GCA_049802835.1 Bradyrhizobium sp. | reverse complement strand
CCTGGTCGGCCCGCAAGGCGAACGCTGGGACGAAGCGGCGATCAATGAATACGGCGATTTCGCCACTTTCCGCTCGATCGTCGACACCGAGACTTACCGGCGCGAAGCCGCCCCGCATCGGCACGCGGCGCTCGAGGATTTCCGGTTGTTCGCGCTTGCCAAGGCGATGTGAACGTATTGAGGCGGCGCCGTTCTGGAGAAACTGACCACCTCCAGCCCGTGGATCTGCGGGGGGGGGGGGAGGGCGTCGACCTGGGTGCTTCTCTCAATTCGGACATGCGGGAAAAAGCCATTGCAGTCCATTAGCGTTTCGAGCTGCCTTTTGTCCGAATACGCATTGAAAGTATTCAGCGGTCGACACCCTTGCAAGCTGAATACGAGGGTTCGATTCCCTTCACCCGCTCCAGCGTCTTCCAGCCGCAAGCAACCGGTTTCGTCAGTCGGATCAAGTGAGCTGGCTAATCGCAGGAGGTGCGATTGCCGATCCGCCGGCAGGACGTGCCATCACTGAAGTAGGTCGTATTCCCGATCGTATGGGATGACGTGCCGTCGCTGTAGTAGGTGTGATTGCCGATCTGCTGCGAGCTGGTGCCGTCGCTGTTGTAGGTGAAACGGCCGACCTGCTGTGAGGAGGAGCCGTCGCTCCAATAGGTGTTGTTGCCGATACGCTGCCCGGAAACGCCATCGTCGCACTGGATCTGATTGCCGATGCGCTGACAATTCTCAGCCTGCGCCGCGGTCGTTGCCCACAGGCTGAATGCCATCGCGAGAACCTTGTGCATGGCGGCCTCTCCTCCTGCTGCGACATCCAATCGCAACCATGGCGCGAGCGCAACACAAAACGATCGGCGCTGACGCGGGTGCCGTCAGCGGTCGCCGGCATGCGTCCTTGTCTTGCTTGCCGCTTCCGACACCCTGAACGCCCGCATCTGGCCGCTGAGGAAGCGCAGCAGGTGACCCGCGGCATGCGGCAGCTCGCGGCCGCGCCGTGTGATCACGCAGGCTTCGCTCGATGCCAGCAGGCGGTTGTCGATGGGCACGGCGGCGAGCGAGCCGTCGGCAAGATCCGCGGCGATCGAAAACGCCGGCAGCAGCGTCAGGCCGAGCCCGCTCTTGACGAAGTGCCGGAGTACATTGATCGAGCTCGTCGTGAGCTTCGGCGTCAGCGCGATGCGCTCGGCGGCTTCTGCCATCGCCACCATCTGCCGCGCGCCGTAGCTCGGGTGCATCAGGCCGAGCGGATGGTCGGCCAGCTCGCGCAAGCGTAAGGGGCGGCCGAGGCGCGCGAGCGCATGATCCGGCGGCACGATGGCGCACAGCGGCTGCCGGCTCGCGGTGGCGACGCGGATGCGCGGGTCGGCGCCGGGATTGAACACCAGGCCGATGTGATAGCGGTCCTCGGCGACGGCGTTGACGACCTCGTTGGTGCCGGCGAGATCGAATGACATCGTCAGCGCGGGATGCCGCTCCCAGAACCGGCCGAGCGGTCCGGACATCAGATCGCTGACGAAGCCCTCGCCGAGCACGATGTCGACATGGCCGCGCTTGAGCCCCTGCAGCTCGCGCAGCTTGGCAAGGGTGTCGGCCTGGTCGGCCTGCCATTGCCGGAAGCGCTCGACCAGCAGCGCGCCGGCTTCGGTGGCGCGGATACCGCGGCTCAACCGCTCCACCAGCGTCAGCCCGAGCTCCTTCTCCAGCAGCGCGATCTGCCGGCTGATCACCGAGGCGTTGATGTCGAGGGCTTCGGCGGCGGCGCGGACCGAGCCCAGCCGGGTGGCTTCATGCAGATAGTGCAGGCGGTGATGATCGAGCAGGGCGGTGGACACGGCGCAATCCGAATGTTGACTTGAAGTCAACAGTAGCGACGCAGCCTGCTGATGTCTGCCGCAAACTGAGGCGGTTACGTTTCCCGGGCAATCTTTGCAGGAGGTCTCGTGACCGCGGTCGGCATCATCGGACTTGGTAACATGGGGCGGGGCATGGCCCTGACCTTGAGGGGCGCAGGCTTTGCCGTCACCGGCTTCGACGCGCTGGAAACCACGCGCGATGCGCTGGCGGCCGAGGGCATCGCGATCGCTTCCGGCATCGGTGCGGTCGTGGCCGCCGCGGATATCGTGATCCTGTCGCTGCCGACCGCCGAGATCGTGGCCCGCGTGGTGGAGGGCGCCGACGGCATCCTTGCGCATGCGCGGCGCGGCGTCGTCATCGTCGACACCTCGACGTCGCATCCCGAGACCTCGCGCCGGCTCGCCGGTCTGCTCAAGGCGCGCGGCATGGCCTTCGTCGATGCGCCCGTCAGCGGCGGGCCGAAAGGTGCGGCCGCCGGCACCATGACCATGGTGATCGGCGCCGAGGACGCTGACCTTGCGCGCGTGATGCCGGTGCTGGAGCGCATGAGCGCCAGGCGCGTGCATGTCGGCGGCGTCGGCGCCGGCAACGTCGCCAAGATCGTCAACAACCTCTTGTGCGCCGCGCATCTGCTCACCGCCGCGGAAGCGCTGCGCATCGCCGATGCTGCCGGCGTCGATGCCGAGCGGTTGCTAGACGGCTTGAATGCCGGCTCCGGCCGTTCCGGCGTCACGCTGGTCAACGCGCCGAACTGGATCCTGAACGGGGCGTTCGATTCCGGTTTCACCATGCAGCTGATGCGCAAGGACATCAGGCTCGCTTCGCAGCTCATCGGCGAGCTTGGCCTGGCGCTGCCGATGGCGGCTGACACCGCGCGCATCTGGGCCGAGAGCGCCGCGATCATCGCTGACGGCGAGGATTTCAACCGCATCGTCGAGCTGCAGCTCGGCCAGATGTCGAAGCCGTGATGCGAGGAGCAGAGACAATGACCCATTTCATCGATCCGCGCCTGCGCGCGACGGCCGTGCCGTTCTGGCCCGACTTCGAGATCATCGGCTCGCATGTGGGCGGTGAGCTGATGGTTGGCGATGGCGCGACGGTGTCCGTCAATGATCCAGCCACGGGAAAGCTGTTGTTCACCTACGCCGATGCCGGCTCAGACGTTGCGGCGAAGGCTGCGACCGCCGCGGTTGCAGGGCAGGCGGAGTGGGTGCGCGTGACCGCGGCTGGCCGCGGCCGCGTGATGCAGGCGGTGGCGCGCGCGATCCTCGCGTCAGCGGAGCCGCTGGCGCAGCTCGAATCGCTCTCCGCCGGCAAGCCGATCCGCGACACCAGGGGCGAGGTCGCCAAGGTCGCCGAGATGTTCGAATACTACGCCGGCTGGGCCGACAAATTCCACGGCGAGGTCATTCCGGTGCCTTCAAGCCATCTCAACTACACGCGCCGCGAGCCGATGGGCGTGGTGCTGCAGATCACGCCGTGGAATGCACCTGTGTTCACCGCCGGCTGGCAGATCGCGCCGGCGATCAGCATGGGCAATGCTGTCATGCTCAAACCGTCCGAGCTGACGCCGCTGACCTCGCTGGCACTGGCGGTCATCGCCGAACGCGCAGGCCTGCCGAAGGGCGTCATCAATGTGCTCGCAGGCGACGGCCACACCACGGGGCAGGCGGCGCTGGCGCAGCCCGCGGTGAAGAAGGTGGTGTTCGTCGGCTCGGTGCCGACGGGGCGGCTGATCGGCGAGGCGGCGGCGCGGCGGCTGATGCCGTCGGTGCTGGAGCTCGGCGGCAAGTCGGCCAATATTGTATTCGCCGATGCCGACCTGGAGCGCGCCGCTGTCGGCGCGCAGGCCGCGATCTTCGGCGGCGCCGGCCAGAGCTGCGTCGCGGGCTCGCGGCTGCTGGTGCAGGGCGCGGTGTATGACCGCTTCGTCGATCTGGTCGCGCAAGGCGCGGCGAAGATCAGATGCGGCGATCCGCTATCGGCGGAGACCGAGATTGGTCCGATCAACAACGCCAAGCAATATGATCATGTGATGTCGCTGATCCGCGAAGGCGCGGCCGAGGGTGCCGAGATCATTACCGGCGTCAATCGCGAGGCCAAGGACGGCGGCTATTTCGTCGCGCCCACCGTGCTGAAGAACGTCACCAACAGCATGGCCATTGCGCGCAAGGAAGTGTTCGGCCCCGTCGTCGCCGCGATCCGCTTCGACACCGAGGAGGAGGCGATTCAAATCGCCAATGACAGCGAGTTCGGCCTGGCTGGAGCGGTGTGGACCAGGGACGTTGCGCGCGCGCATCGCGTTGCAGCGAGCGTGAAGGCCGGCACGTTCTGGATCAACTCCTACAAGACCATCAACGTCGCCTCGCCGTTCGGCGGCTACAACAACAGCGGCCATGGCCGCTCCTCCGGCGTCGAGGCGCTGTACGAATATACGCAGGTGAAGAGCGTGTGGGTCGAGACTGCGGCCGAGCCGGCCGTCGCGTTCGGCTATGCGCCGGGCCTTCGTGAATGAAGGCTTCGCGAATGAGACGCTTGCGCTGACAGGGCTGCATGGCATGATCAGTGCAAGAGCTGCGCGCCCACGGAACAACCACTTAGTTCCGAAATAAGGAACAGATCATGCCGCGCTTCGTCAACGTTGCCATTGGTCAGCTCGGTCCGATTGCCAAGAGCGAAACACGGACCGCGGTGGTTGCGCGACTGATGGCGTTGATGCGCCAGGCGCACGCCAATGGCTGCGACCTGATCGTCTATCCCGAGCTCGCGCTGACGACCTTCTTCCCGCGCTGGTACATGGCCGATCAGGCCGAGATCGACAGTTATTTCGAGCGCGAGATGCCGGGGCCGGAGACGCAAGCCTTGTTCGCGCTTGCGAAGGATCTGCGCATCGGCTTCTGCCTCGGCTACGCCGAGCTCACGGCCGAGGACGGCATCGTCCACCGCTACAACACCGCCATTCTCGTCGACCAGGCGGGCCACATCGTCTCGAAATACCGCAAGGTCCATCTGCCGGGACATGCCGAGCACGAGCCGTGGCGCAAGTTCCAGCATCTGGAGAAGCGCTATTTCGAGCCGGGCAATGGCTTCGGCGTGACCGATGCATTCGGCGGCGTCATCGGCATGGCGATCTGCAACGATCGCCGCTGGCCGGAGACCTATCGCGTCATGGGCCTGCAGGGCGTCGAAATGGTGCTGATCGGCTACAACACGCCGGTGCACAATCCGCCCGCGCCGGAGCATGACGACCTCTCGTTGTTCCACAACCGCCTCGTGATGCAGTCCGGTGCCTATCAGAACGGCACCTGGGTCATTGGCGTCGCCAAGGGCGGCATCGAGGAGGGCATCGATCACATCGCCGGCAGCTGCATCATCGCACCCTCGGGCGAGATCGTCGCGGCTTGCGCCACCAAGGGCGACGAGATCGCGCTGGCACGCTGTGACCTCGATCTGTGCAAGTCTTATAAGCAGACGATCTTCAATTTCGACGTTCATCGCCAGCCCAGGGCTTACGGCATGATCGTCGAGCGCAAGGGCGAGACGCTGATGGCCGACGGTTCGCGCGTCAAAAAGCAGGCGTGACGCACGATGTTGCTGCACGGCGTAGCCCGCATGAGCGTAGCGACATGCGGGGTCACACGAGCTTTGCCGGAGAACCCGGGGTCGCTTCGCTCGCCCGGGCTACGTAAAGCCTTGCGCAAGGTGCCTCATTTGCGTTCAAATGAATCGCCTTCGCGCGCATGGCATGGGCCTTGCTTACAATTTCGGCAATTGAACTCAGGCAAGTTGCATCAGGAGAGAACATGGATCGCAGAACGGTATTGAAGGGATTGGCGGGCGCGGGCGGCCTGGCGCTGACGGGTTTTGCGGCGCCGGCGATTGCGCAAGGTGCCGCCGCACGCACCCTGCGCTTTGTGCCGCAGGCCAATCTCGCCAATTTCGATCCGATCTGGGGCACGCAATATGTCGTGCGCAACGCCGCCGCGATGGTGTGGGACACGCTGTACGGCATCGATGACCAGTTCGTGCCGCAGCGCCAGATGGTGGAATCCGAGGAGGTCTCCTCCGACGGCCTGACCTGGACCTTCAAGCTGCGTCCCGGCCTCAGATTCCATGACGGCGAGCCGGTGCTCGCCAAGGACGTCGTCGCCAGCCTGACGCGCTGGTCGGCGCGCGACCCGATGGGCCTGATGCTCAAGGCGATCCAGAGCGAGCTCACGGCGGTCGACGACAAGACCTTCAAATGGGTGCTGAAGCAGCCTTATCCGAAGATGCTGTTCGCGCTCGGCAAGGGCAATGCGCCGTGCGCCTTCATCATGCCCGAGCGCCTCGCGCAGACCGATCCGTTCAAGCAGATCGCCGAATATGTCGGCTCCGGCCCGTTCAAGTTCGTCAAGGCTGAGTGGGTGCCGGGCGCCAAGGCCGTGTTCGAGAAGTTCACCGACTACGTGCCGCGCCAGGAGAAGCCGGTCTGGCTCGCCGGCGGCAAGCAGGTGCTGATCGATCGCGTCGAGTGGGTGATCATGCCCGATCCCGCGACCGCGGCCGCCGCGCTGCAGAACGGCGAGGTCGACTGGTGGGAGAATCCGATCACCGATCTCGTGCCGGTCTTGAAGGGCAACAAGAACATCGGCGTCGACATCGGCGATCCCCTCGGCAATGTCGGCTCGTTCCGCATGAACCATTTGCATGCGCCATTCAACAACGTGAAGGCGCGCCAGGCGATCCTGATGGCGCTGAGCCAGGAAGACTACATGCGCGCGCTGGTCGGCGACGACAACACGCTGTGGAAGCCGCTGCCCGGCTTCTTCACGCCGGACACGCCGCTCTACACCGAAGCGGGCGGCGACATTCTGAAAGGCAAGCGCGATTTTGCTGCGGCCAAGAAGCTGCTCGAGGAAGCCGGCTACAAGGGCGAGCCGATCACCTGCGTCGTCGCGCAGGACCAGCCGATCACCAAGGCGTTCGGCGACGTCACCGCCGATCTCCTGAAGAAGCTCGGGATGAATGTCGACTTCGTCGCCACCGATTGGGGCACCGTCGGCGCCCGCCGCGCCCAGAAGACGCCGCCCGCCCAAGGCGGCTGGCACATGTTCCACACCTGGCACGCCGGTGCCGACTGCATCAACCCGGCCGCCTACACCGCGCTGCGTGCCAATGGCGACAAGGCCTGGTTCGGCTGGCCGACCAGCGAGCCGGTGGAAAAGGAGATCACCAACTGGTTCGCCGCCAAGTCGCTCGACGAGGAGAAGGCGGTCGCCGCGCGGATCAACAAGGCCGCGATCGACGACGTCGTGTTCGCGCCGACCGGCTTCTTCCTCGGCTACACCGCGTGGCGCAAGAACGTCGCGGGCGTGACCAAGGGACCGATCCCGTTGTTCTGGGGCGTGTCGAAGACCGCATAGGGCGCTGATATCCAATGCTCGCTTATGCGTTCCGACGAGTCCTGTCGACCTTGCCGGTGATGGCGTTCGTCGCGCTGTTCGTCTTCAGCCTGCTCTATATCGCGCCGGGTGATCCCGCCGTTGTGATTGCAGGCGACCAGGCGAGCCCGGCCGACGTCGAGCGCATCCGCGCCAATCTCGGACTGGACCAGCCATTCCTGGTCCAGTTCGGCAGCTGGGTGTGGCGTCTGCTGCACTTTGATCTGGGCACCTCGATCTTCACCAATCTTCCGGTTGCGTCGATGATCGCCCAGCGCCTGGAGCCGACGCTGTCGCTGATGATGGTGACCTTGCTCCTCACCATCATCGTCGCGGTGCCGCTCGGCGTCATCGCGGCGTGGAAGGCCGGGACCTGGATCGACCGCATCATCATGGCGTTCGCGGTGTTCGGCTTCTCGGTGCCGGTGTTCGTGGTCGGCTACATCCTGGCCTATGTGTTCGCGCTGAAGTTCGATTGGCTGCCGGTGCAAGGCTACACGCCGCTGTCGCAAGGCGTCTGGCCGTGGCTGCAGAACCTGATCCTGCCCGCGGTCGCGCTCGGCTGCGTCTACATCGCGCTGATCGCGCGCATCACCCGTGCCGCCATGCTCGAAGTGCTGCAGCAGGACTATATCCGCACCGCGCGCGCCAAGGGGCTCGGGCAGGGCGGCATCCTGTTCATCCACGCGCTGAAGAATGCCGCGGTGCCGATCGTCACCGTGGTCGGCATCGGCATCGCGCTCCTGATCGGCGGCGCCGTCGTCACGGAAAGCGTGTTCGCAATTCCCGGCCTCGGCCGGCTGACCATCGATGCGATCCTGCGCCGTGACTATCCGGTGATCCAGGGCATCGTGCTGCTGTTCAGCTTCGTCTACGTGCTCGTCAATCTCCTGATCGACATCACCTACACCCTGGTCGACCCGAGGATCCGCTATTGACCGCAACGACCGCAACATCGCCGCCGCCGGGCCTCGTCATCGCGCCTCGCCTGCCGGACCTGATGGTCGCGCCGAAGATCAGGCGCGGCGCCATCGGCTTCCTGCGCAATCATCCGACGGTCGCGATCGGCGGCGCG
This sequence comes from Bradyrhizobium sp., assembly GCA_049802835.1. Taxonomy (GTDB): domain Bacteria; phylum Pseudomonadota; class Alphaproteobacteria; order Rhizobiales; family Xanthobacteraceae; genus Bradyrhizobium. Next base: position 3,178 of record JBARNF010000272.1, on the reverse strand, counting down.
CTGCTGCTGCTGCTCGTCATCCTCGGCGTGTTCGCGCCGTTCTTCGGCACCGTCGATCCGACCGCGATCGCGCCGGCCAAGCGAACGCGGCTGCCCTCGGCCGATTTCTGGTTCGGCTCCGATGCGCTGGGACGCGACATCTATTCGCGCGTGCTCTACGGCACCCGCGTCTCGCTCACCGTCGGGCTGGCGGTGGCGCTCGCGGCCTCGCTGATCGGGCTCACGATCGGCCTCGTCGCCGGCTTCGTGCGCTGGGCTGACGGCGTGCTGATGCGCTGCATGGACGGGCTGATGTCGATCCCGCCGATCCTGCTCGCGGTCGCGCTGATGGCGCTGACGCGCGGCAGTGTCGGCAACGTCATCCTCGCCATCACCGTCGCCGAGATCCCGCGCGTGGCGCGGCTGGTGCGCGGCGTCGTGCTGTCGCTGCGCGAGCAGCCCTATGTCGATGGCGCGGTGGCTTCCGGCACGCGCACGCCGATGGTGATCCTGCGTCACATCCTCCCCAACACCATGGCGCCGATGCTGGTGCAGGCGACCTATATCTGCGCCAGCGCCATGATCACCGAGGCGATCCTCTCCTTCATCGGCGCCGGCACGCCGCCGACCATTCCCTCCTGGGGCAACATCATGGCCGAGGGCCGCGCGCTGTGGCAGGTCAAGCCCTACATCGTGTTCTTTCCGGCGGCGTTCCTCTCGGTCACCGTGCTCGCGGTCAATCTGGTCGGCGACGGCCTCCGCGACGCGCTCGACCCGCGCATGGCGAAGATGCCATGAGCCGCGCTGTCAGAGATCGTCGGGAGCCCAAATAATGCCGCTGCTCGAGGTCGAGAATCTCCAGGTGCATTTCCGCACGCCGACCGGCATCAACCGCGCCGTTGACGGCGTGTCGTTCCACGTCAATCCCGGCGAGACGCTCGCCATCGTCGGCGAGTCCGGCTGCGGCAAGTCGGTCACCTCGATGTCGATGATGCGGCTGATCCCGGAGCCGCCCGGCAAGATCGCGGGCTCGATCCGGCTCGAGGGCAGGGAGCTCCTCAAGCTCTCCGACCGCGAGATGCGCGCGCTTCGCGGCAACGACATCTCGATGATCTTCCAGGAGCCGATGACGAGCCTCAATCCGGTGCTGACGGTCGGCCGCCAGATCGGCGAGACCTTGCGGCTGCATCAGGGGCTCGACCAGAAGCAGGCCGAGGCGCGCGCGGTCGAGATGCTGACCCTGGTCGGCATTCCCGAGCCGGCGCGGCGTGTGCGCGAATACCCGCATCAGCTTTCGGGGGGCATGCGCCAGCGCGTGATGATCGCGATGGCGCTGGCCTGCAATCCGAAACTCTTGATCGCGGACGAGCCGACCACCGCGCTCGACGTCACCATCCAGGCGCAGATCCTCAAGCTGATGCTGGAGCTCAAGCAGCGCGTCGGCGCTGCGATCATCCTGATCACGCATGACCTCGGTGTCGTCGCCGAGGTCGCCGAGCGCGTGATGGTGATGTATGCCGGCCGCAAGGTCGAGGAGGCGCCGGTCAAGGAGCTGTTCCGCAACCCGCGTCATCCCTACACGCAGGGCCTGCTCGGCGCGCTGCCCAAGCTCGGCTCCTCGCTGTCAGGCGCGGCGCGGCGGCTCGCCGAGATTCCCGGTCAGGTCCCGGACCTCAAGCAGCGCATCGAGGGCTGCGTGTTCGCCGGTCGCTGCGCGCTCGCCACCGATGTCTGCAGGCAATATGCGCCGGGGCTGGAGGAGAAGGCACGGCATCACGTCGCCGCCTGCCATTTCGCCGCCAAGGAGCAGGCCGCCGCATGAGCGCTTCCTTGCTCCAGGTCAACGACCTCAAGAAGCATTTTCCGCTGAAAGGCGGCCTGTTCGGCCGCTCGACGGGCAAGGTCCACGCCGTCGACGGCGTGTCGTTCGAGATCGCGAAGGGCGAGACCTTGTCGCTGGTCGGCGAGTCCGGCTGCGGCAAGTCCACCGTCGGCCGCGCCATCCTGCGGCTGTTCGACATCACCGCCGGCCAGATCGTGCTCGACGGCAAGCGCATCGACGATCTCGGCCCGGGCAGCCTGCGCGAGATGCGTCGCCGCGTGCAGGTGGTGTTCCAGGATCCGTTCTCCAGCCTCAATCCGCGGATGCGGATCCGCGACATCCTCGCCGAGCCGATCAACAATTTCGGCCTTGCCAAGAGTGCGGCCGAGCGCGATGCGCGCATCGCCGAGTTGATGGACATCGTGCGGCTGCCGCGCGACGCGGTGAGCCGGCGCCCGCACGAATTCTCCGGCGGCCAGCGCCAGCGCATTGGCATCGCGCGGGCACTCGCCGCCAAACCCGACCTGATCGTCTGCGACGAGGCAGTCTCCGCGCTCGACGTCTCCGTCAAGGCGCAGATCGTCAATCTCCTGCAGGACCTGCAGCGTGAATTCGGCCTTGCGCTTCTGTTCATCAGCCATGACCTCGCCATCGTCGAGCACATGACGCATCGCGTCGCGGTGATGTATCTGGGCAAGATCGTCGAGATGGCGCCAAGGCAGCAGATCTTTGCCTCCCCCGGCCATCCCTACACCAAGGCGCTGCTCTCAGCGGTCCCGGTGCCCGAGCCCGGCGCGGCGCGCCATCCCATCATCCTCAAGGGCGACGTGCCGAGCCCGGTCAATCCGCCCAAAGGCTGCCGCTTCAACACCCGCTGCCCTTACGTCTTCGACCGCTGCCGCGTCGAGGCGCCGGAACTGCGGCTCAAAGGCGAGGACCAGTGGGTGGCGTGTCATTTGGAGAATGCGACGTAGTTACGATTTTGTAGGGTGGGCAAAGGCGGTTCGCGGCGAAGCCGCGAAGCGACGTGCCCACCATGCCAAACCGACGGACCGCGGTGGGCACGCCATCGCGCGGCATGCGCCGCGCGCTGTCTTTGCCCACCCTACATCCGCACCCTGACGCACGAGACCGCCGCGCCAATCGTCATTGCGAGCGCAGTCGCGTAGCCCGCATGAGCGACAGCCGGCGCGCGGGACGCGCGGCGGCGCCACCGACGTGGGGGGCTCACGTGCTGTGTCTGAGAACCCGGATGTCGCTGCGCTCATCCGGGCTACGGGGCGACAGATCTGCGTCTCCGCTCTCCCGCCAACCTCCACTGTCGTCTCGGGCAAGCCACAACGGCGCGAAGCAGCGGCGGGGCGCTGACCCGGGACC
>JBARNF010000271.1:0-2905 GCA_049802835.1 Bradyrhizobium sp. | reverse complement strand
CCCTGGCCAGCCGCCGCGCAAGCGGCTCAAAATCGACGACGACCCGTTCGGCGCGGTCGGCGACTATGCCGGCCCGTTCCTCGTCAAGGCCGCGGTCGAACTCTCGGCGGGCTATGACAGCAATCCTGCCCGCCTCGCCAAGGCCCGCGGCATGCCGGTTTGGATGGTCGCGCCGGAATTCCTGGCGGTGTCGAACTGGGAGCGCCACGCCATGGTCGCCGACCTGCGCGGCTCGTTCACCGGCTATGGCAGCACGCTGCCGGCCATCATGGACGGCGGCATCAATTCGGCGCCGACGACGCTCGACCGTCCCGACTTCACCGGCCATGTCGACGGCCGCCTGGACGTCAGCCGCGACACCTCGGTCGGCGCCCAGCTGCGGCTGCGCGCGGCGACCGACAATCCCGGCAGCCCCAGCGTGCAAGCCGGCCTCGCCCGCTATCCGGTCTACACGACACTCGGAACGACGGTCGGAATCGACCAGCGCTTCAACCGGCTGCAGCTGTCGGCCGGCGCCACCGCCGACCGCACCAGCTATCAGCAGAGCAAGCTGACCGACGGCACGATGACCTCGAACGACGATCGCAACTTCAACCAGTATGGCGGCATCGGTCGTGTGTCCTACGAGGTCACGCCCGGCCTGAAGCCGTTCGCGGAAGTCCAGGGCGACACCCGCGTGCACGATGAGCGGTTCGACCGCTCCCGCTATCAACGCGATTCATCCGGCGGCTACGCCAAGGCCGGCACGTCGTTCGAGTTCACCCGGCTTCTGACCGGCGAAGTCTCGATCGGCTATGCCGCACGCAACTATGTCGACCCGCGGCTGAACCGGCTGCAGGGATTTCTGACCACGGCCTCGCTGGTGTGGTCGGCGACGCCGCTGACCACCGCGCGGTTTCTTTCCGACACGCAGCTCGCGGAGACCACCGTGGCCGGCGCCTCCGGCGTGCTGGTGCGCACCTACACGGTGCAGGTCGATCACGATTTCAGGCGTTGGCTGACCGGCATCGGCAAGTTCACCTTCGGCACGCTCGACTATCAGGGCTATGGCCGCAGCGACCGCACCTATTCGGCGGAAGGTAACCTCGTCTACAAGATGACGCGCAATCTGTGGGTCAAGGGCTCGCTGCGCTACGACAAGCTCGACTCGAACATCGCAGGCGCCGGCTCGTCCGGCACGGTCGTAATGCTCGGGGTGCGGCTGCAGAATTAGCCCGACTCCATCAGCATGTAGGGTGGGCAAAGGCGCGCGGGCCGCGCCCTCTCCTCGCATTGGCTATTAGTTGGCGCGACGTGCCCACCGTTGCAAGCGCGATGCAGAGGGTGGGCACGGCACGACGCGGCCGTCGCCGCATCGTTCCTTTGCCCACCCTACAGACTCACCTACGCCGCGGCGACCGTGAGATGGGCGCCGTCGGCCTGCACGATGCGGACGCGGCTGCCGGCCGGCGTATCGGGGCCGGCGACGCGCCACACCGTGTCGTCGATGCGCACGGTGCCGTTGCCGTCGATGATCGGCTTCTCCAGGGTGAACTCGCGGCCGACGAGCCCTGCGGCGCGCCGGTTGAGAAAGGGGTTGTCGCGGCTCGGCACAGCGCTTGCGCGGGCGAGCCGGCGCCAGATCGGCACGGCCGCGATCGCGAACAGCGCGAACATCAGGATCTGCAACTGCCAGCCCGGCGCAAACGCAAACGAGATCAGCCCGACCAGCAGCGCGGCGAGCCCGAGCCAGAACAGGAAGATGCCCGGCGCAAGCAGCTCCAGCGCCATCAGCAGGATGCCGAAGATCAGCCAGTTCCAGGTGCCCAGCGTGACGAACATGTCGCTCATGACAAGGGTCTCCTTCGCTTTACGTCCGCGGCGGTATGGGCGGCACCGGCGGTGTGCCCGCTGACGGCACCGAGCCGGCGCGGCGGGCCGCCGCCACGGCCGAGGCAGAACTCTCGCCGAACGTCGCCTTGGCGATCTCGCCGATGCCGGCGAGCGAGCCGAGCATGCCCATCGCTTCCACAGGGAGCATGATCACCTTCTGGTTCGGCGACTCCGCGAGCTGGCCGAACGCCTTGATGTACTTGTCGGCAATGAAGTAGTTGAGCGCGGCGACGTCGCCTTGCGAGATTGCCTCCGACACCATCTGCGTCGCCTTGGCCTCGGCCTGCGCCGCGCGCTCGCGCGCCTCGGCATCGAGGAAGGCCGATTGACGACGGCCCTCCGCCTGCAGGATCTGGCTCTGCTTCGCACCTTCGGCACGAAGAATCTCCGACTGCCGCTGGCCTTCGGCCTGCAGGATGTCGGCGCGCTTGACGCGCTCGGCCTTCATCTGCCGGCCCATCGCCTCGACGAGATCCGCCGGCGGCACGATGTCCTTGATCTCGATGCGGTTGACCTTGAGGCCCCACGGCGACACCGCGGCATCAACCACCCGCAGCAGCCGCTCGTTGATCTCGTCGCGATGCGACAGCACCTGGTCGAGGTCCATCGATCCCATCACCGAGCGGATGTTGGTCATGGTCAGGGTGATGATCGCCTGGTTGAGGTTCGACACCTCGTAGCTCGCCTTGGCGGCGTCGAACACCTGGTAGAAGGCGACGCCGTCCACCGTCACGGTGGCGTTGTCCTTGGTGATGACCTCCTGCTCGGGAATGTCGATCACCTGCTCCATCATGTTGATCTTGCGCCCGATGCGATCGAAATAGGGCACGATGATGTTCAGGCCCGGCGACAGCGTGCGGGTGTATTTGCCGAACCGCTCGACGGTCCAGTCGAACCCCTGCGGCACCGTCTTCACGCCGGAATAAAGGGTGAAGATGACCAGCAGCACCAGCGCTATGGCGAAAATGTCGAAACCGCTCATGGATCCTCCAAGGGGAGAGATGGACGTCTCTCACACCGAACTCTGCAGCAA
>JBARNF010000270.1:0-5199 GCA_049802835.1 Bradyrhizobium sp. | reverse complement strand
GGGTTTGCTCGCGGCCACCGGCGCAGCTGGCGCTGCCGGCTGAGCCACTGATTTCGACGGCTCGGCAACCGGTCTGCTCGGCTCAGCCGCCGCCGGCTTGCTTTCGGTCGCCGGAGCCGCGGCCGGCTTTGCCTCCGCCGCCGGCTCGATCGCACGCAGCGCCGTCTGACATCCGGCTGACAGGCTCGCCATGTTCGTCTGCAGGCATTGGACCGAGGCCGCGCCGCCCGGCGGCACGCTCGAGCAATGCGCCATGTAGTCCGACCGGCAGGAGGATTTGATGGCGTTGCGCTGCGCATCGCTCGGTGCCTGCGCCAGCGCCTGCGTGGCGGCAAAGCCGGCCGCAATAGCCATCCCAAGCATCAACATCAATCTGTCACGAACGATCATCGATCCAACCTCCAATCATGTTGCGTTTCAATCTGTCGTCGCCACCGGAACCAGCCTGCGTGGCGACCAATACGGGCATGTCAGTATGAGTGAGCGCATGTCGGACGTCCCCGGACGACGCGCAGTCGTCCAGGGACGCTCGGCATGGTGATCGCGAGACGCTGCGCCGGCTGCTCACGGTTGGCAACTGTGGAAATTTGGGTGGATCTACGGGACAATGATCTACGGCGTGCGCAGCGGAGCCTCCTTCAGACCGTTGTCGTCATAAGTCTTGCGCAGCAGACCGTTCGAGGCAGCCTCGGTCATGAAGGCCGTGACAAATGCCAGCGACTGCGGATGGCCGGGCGGCACCGCGACCGCGGTCACCGTCTTCTTGAAGGTCTCGTCGAGCACCCGCGTCCCCGGCAGCTTCTTCGCCATGGCGTTGAGCTGGTCGCGCGACAACGCGAAGGCGTCGACCTCGCCCCGCTGCAGCAGGCCGTAGATCTCGTCATAGGTCTGATAGCCGGTGACCGCTGCGTTCTTCAGATGCGCTGTCGCGCCGCGCATCGTCGTGGTGTTGTTGACGGCGGCGACCTTGACGCCCGGCTGATCGAGCGTGGCGAAGCTGGTCACGGACGAGCCGGCCTTCACGATGTAGGTCGCATCCGCGACCTCATAGATCGGGCCGAATGCCATCTTCGTCTCGCGTTCGGGATCCTTGGGCAGGAAGGTGACGTCCCACGTGCCCTTGGAGGCCGCATCGGTGATCTGCCCCGAGTTCTGATGCGCCACATAGTCGACGGACACGCCGAGCCTGTCCGCCATCGCCCGGCCGAGATCGACGGGAACGCCGGCATAGCCGCTTTCGGTCTTGGTCGACCAGAACGCGCCGCCAGCCGGGCTGATCGCGATCGCGACGCGCAGTTTGCCGGTGGGTGCGATCTCGTCCCTCAAGTCTCCGGCACCTGCACCGGATGATATGGTCATGACTCCCACGACGGCCAGCGCCGCCCACAGCCCGCGCCACTCGCCCATCGTCCCCTCCCTGTTGCGTTGGCGATCATGGCGCGCGTGCTGTCCAATGCAAGCACGCAACCTCGCTGCAGAGCAGCGCGATTGCGCTTTGCCGACGCCGTTCTCTGACGACGTCCCACCATTGCTACTCCGCCGGCGCCTCCCGCAACACGGGCCGCACCGCCGGAAGCTCCGGCGGCAGGATCAGCGCGGCGATGATCGCGACCAGGGCCAGCGCTGAGAAGGCCTGCAGCATGGTGACGAAGCCGCCGCGCTCATACAGCCAGGCGACGAGGCCGACCGAGGCGCCGGCCGCCGTGAAGCCGATGAAATAGCGCACGGCATAGGCGCGCGAGCGCCATTCTTCGGCGGTGTACTTGCCGACCATGGCGTCGTTCACTGTGACCTGTCCGAATGCGCCCATGACGATGCCGATCGAGGCCAGGATCAGCGCCCAGTCGTGCGCATCGGCGGCCACATACAGCAGCGGCGCCAGCACCAGCGAGAGCGGCAGCGCTACCGTCTTCAGGGCATGACGATCCAGCAGCTGCCCGATGGTGTACTGCGTCATGGCGCCGAACACATAGACGCCGGCGGCGATCACGCCGAGCAGCGCTGGGCTCTGCGTGAGCCCCGCAAGCCGCTCCGCGAACAGCTTCGGCAGCGCCACGGTGATGGCGTTGAACGTGGTGGAGATCGCAATCACCACGAGCAGCAGCGCCAGCACCACCCGCCACATCTGGTCGCGTGCGACCCGCGCCTGCGCGGCGGCCTGCTTCGATCCCCTGCGGTCCTCATGCACGACCAGCATCGCAAAGGCTGCGCCCATCGCAATGGTGATCACGCCGGGAACGATGAAGGCGAAACGCCAGCCGAGATACTGCCCGACGACACCGGTGACGAGCGCCGACGAGGCGACGCCGAGATTGCCGAAGACGCCGTTCAGCCCCATGTCGCGGCCGAGCCTGTCGGCATAGGAGACGAGCATCGCGGTTCCCACGGGATGATAGATCGAGGCGAACAGGCCGATGGCAAACAGCGCCGCGCCGAGCTGCCACGGCGTCTGCACGAGACCGACCGAGATCATCGACAGGCCGATGCCGACATAGAAGATCAGCATCATGTGCCTGCGGCTCCAGCGATCGCCGAGCCAGCCGGTGAGCAGCGCGCCCGCGCCGAATGCAATGAAGCCGGGCGTCGCATAGGGCAGCAGCTCCGCATACGACATGCCGAGCGCCGGGCCCATGATGATGACGGCCGCGGCGAAGATCAGCATCGCGTAGTGGTCGACGAAATGAGCGGCGTTGACGAAGCCGATCACGCGGCGGGGGCTGTTCATCAGGCTGGTCCTCGATCCCTGTCGAATTTATTATACTGGACGGCCCTGACGAGAAGCAGCCAATGACGATCGTGGAAACGCCAATCAAGGCGCTCGGCGCCGACCGCCTGACCATCGAAGCCGGCGTGCATCTGGTCGCACGTCGCTACCGCCAGGGTACGCGGCTCGACCTGCACATGCATCGCGAGGCTCAGCTGATCTATGCCGCCAGCGGAACGATGCAGGTGACGACCCCGGCTGGACGCTGGCTGGTGCCGCCGGATCGCGCCGTCTGGGTTCCAGCCCGTCACGCCCATGCGATCGACATGCTGGCGGACAGCCAGATGCGGACGCTGTATTTCGAGCTCGACTGGCTCAAGCGCGAGACACACCGCCTTCGACTCGACACCGAGTTCGTCGTGCAGGTCTCTCCGCTGCTGCACCACGCCATCCTGGCGCTGTTCGAGCGGAACGGCGAGGCCGAGCGCGCGCCTCTCCTGGTGCGGCTGGCGTTGCTCGAACTGCGGCGCACCGACGACTCCGCGACGTTCATTCCCCTGCCGCGCGACCCCCGTGCCCGGCGCGCCGCCGACCTCGTTCTCGCCTCGCCCGCGAGCGCCGGCGACATCGCGACTCTCGCGAGCAGGATTGGAAGTTCGGCGCGGACATTGTCGCGGCTGTTTGCCGCGGAAACCAAGCTGAGCTTCAAGGCGTGGTGCCAGCGCGCCCGGATCGCGGCCGCGATCGAGCGGCTGTCGATGGACCGCGATCTCTCGGTGAAGACGCTGGCCGCCGACCTCGGCTATGCCAGCGTGCCGGCCTTTTCGCATGCGTTCCGCCAGGTGACCGGCCAGACGCCGACGGAATTTGCAGGACAGAGCCTGATCACAACCCCGGCGCCGACGCCCCGCACCAGCCCCGGCCAACGTTGACGATTTGTTATATTTGACTGTGGCCAGCTTTGCCATAAATCCATGTAACATTGAACGTGCCGCATGGGATTCGACTGACAGCAGATGGCCAACGCCTTTTTCACCGACCTGATCACCACGATTTCCGAACGCGGCCGGACGCTGCTGCGCGGCGGCGGCGCCCCGGTCGACAAGCATGACGCGCAGAGCCTCGCCGAGCTGTGCGAAGCGCTGGTGTCCGGCGCCGGCGAGGCCTCGGGCACGGCGATGGCCCGCGACGTGCTCGACGGCTATCATGATCTCGACGCCGACGGGCGCAAGGCGTTCTTCACCGCGCTGGTGCATGATTTCGGCCCCGACAAGGCGAAGCTCGCCAAGGCGATCGAGGACTGGCGCGCGGCGCCGTCCGACGAAGGCGCCAGCGCGCTGCATTTCGCCTCCGAGCCGCGCCGGCAGGAATTGATCCGGCGCCTCAACCGCGCCCCCGGTGGCACGCCTGAGCTGGTGGCGATGCGCACCGATCTCCAGGACCTGCTGAAGGGCAATCCGGAACTGTTCGCGCTCGATCGCGACGTCGTGCATCTCTTGAGTTCGTGGTTCAACAGGGGGTTTCTCGTGCTGCGCCGGATCGACTGGTCGACACCTGCCAACATCCTGGAGCAGATCATCCGCTACGAGGCCGTGCACGAGATCCACGACTGGGACGATCTGCGCCGCCGCATCGATCCGGTCGATCGCCGCTGCTACGCCTTCTTCCATCCGGCGATGCCGGACGCACCGCTGATCTTCGTCGAGGTCGCGCTGACGGAGGCGATGCCGGGCGCCATCGCGCCGCTGCTCGCGGTCGACCGCGCACCGGTGCCGGCCGATCGCGCCCGCACCGCCGTGTTCTACTCGATCTCCAACACCCAGCGTGGCCTCGGCGGCATCTCGTTCGGCAATTTCCTGATCAAGCAGGTGGTCGAGGAGCTCAGGCGCGAGCTGCCGAAGCTCGACACTTTCGTGACGCTGTCGCCGGTGCCCGGCTTCATGGCCTGGCTGAAGTCGACCAATGATGCGACCGACGAGGATCGCAACGTGCTCAAGCTCTTGAACGAGCCGCGCTGGGTCGAGGACGCCGACATTACCGCCGAGTTGCGCGCCGTGATCGAGCCGCTGGCTGCGCACTACTTCCTGAAGGCGCGCACGCCGAAGGGCAAGCTGATCGACTCGGTGGCGCGCTTCCATCTCGGCAACGGCGCCCGGCTGGAGCGCATCAACTGGCTCGGCGACCTCTCGTCCAAGGGCCAGCGCGAATCCGCCACCGTCATGGTCAACTATCTCTATCGCCTCGACGACATCGAGAAGAACCACGAGGCCTACGCCAATGACGGCGAGGTCGTCGCCTCCAGCGCCGTCAAGAAGCTGCTGCGCACCGAGGGCCGGCGGCGGCTGGACATGCGGTTGTCGTCGTAAGCTTCGCTGTTCGCTCTGGTCGTGAGATGGTGGGCTGAAGCGGCACACATCGCTGTCGTCCCGGCGAAAGCCGGGATCCAGACCCCCAGGGAGATGTTTGAGGCAGACTCGTCGTTGATCCTCGCAGCC
>JBARNF010000269.1:0-3062 GCA_049802835.1 Bradyrhizobium sp. | reverse complement strand
TCATCCGGGCTACGCGGGGCAGGTTTCGAAGGCCCCGCTCGACGCTAGACTTTCTCCGGCACCTTCGTCGCGGCAGGCAGCGCCACCTTGGCCGCCGCGGTCAGCGCCGCCGGCTGCATGCCCGGGGTCGCCAGCTCGGGCACCCAGACCGGGCGCAGGCCGATCAGTTCGGCGGTGCGGACGGTGGCGTGGCGCCAGAACTCGAAGGAGTTGATGCGCGACATCTCCAGAAGCGCGATCGCGACCGCGGAGAGGAAGGGCAGGCTCTCCAGGATCAGGACGGCGGCGAAGATGTAGAGCTCGGTGATGGCGAACGTGTTGGTCACGATCAGGATGGTGGCGCCGACCAGGAGCAGGGTGCCGATCACGGCCTCCCAGAATGCCTGGAACTCGATCGACATCCGGGAGAGACCACCCTTGGACGTCCGGGCAAACGCCAGATGCTCGGTGATCAGGCCCTGCGCCACGGCGCGGCTGACCGTCCACTGCACGGACATCGCCGCGATCATCGCGCCCAGCATCTGCCAGGACCGCACCGGCACCCGCAGCCGGTACAGGATGAGGAAGTGCGCCAGCGAGACCACGAAGGCGGCGATGATCGGGATGGTCAGGATCTTGTCGGGGATGGCGATGCCAGCGAAGGCCACGATCGGCGTCCAGATCAAATTGAGGATCGCGACCACGACGCCGAGGCTCTCGGCGCCCAGCCAGTTGAGCCAGCCGAGCGAGAACTCGCGCTTCTGGTCTGATGTCAGCCGGCTCTTGCCGGGCAGGAAGCGGCGCCAGTGCTTCTTGACGATCTGGAAGCCGCCATAGGCCCAGCGATGGCGCTGCTTCTTGAACGCCTCGTAGGTGTCGGGCAGCAGGCCCTGGCCGTAGCGGGTGTTGGTGTAATGGGTCTGCCAGCCGAGTTCCTGGATGGCGAGGCCGAGATCGGTGTCCTCGCAGATGGTGTCGCTCGACCAGCCGCCGGCCATGTCCATCGCCGCGCGCCGGATCAGGCACATCGTGCCGTGCACGATGATGGCGTTCTCCTCGTTGCGCTGGACCATGCCGATGTCGAAGAAGCCGGCATATTCGCCGTTCATGATGTAGTGCATCAGCGACAGATCCTCGTCGCGATGCTCCTGCGGCGCCTGCACGAGGCCGACGGTCGGATCGGCAAACGCCGGCACCAGGTCCTTCAGCCAGTCCGGCTCGACCACGTAGTCGGCGTCGATGATGCCGATGATCTCGGCATCGACCGCGGTGCGCTCCATCGCGATGCGCAGCGCGCCGGCCTTGAAGCCCTTGACCTTCTCGGCGTTGATGAACTTGAAGCGCTCGCCGAGCATGCGGCAGTGATCCTGGATCGGCTGCCAGAACGCCGGATCGGGCGTGTTGTTGATGATGCAGACGACCTCGTAGTTCGGGTAGTCGAGGCGGGCCAGCGCATCGAGCGTCTGCTTCATCATGTCGACCGGCTCGAAATAGGCCGGCACGTGGATCGAGACCTTCGGGCAATAGCCCTCCGGCGCAGCGGCGCGGTCGCGCGCGGCCTTGGCGCGGCTCAGCAGCCTTCGCGGCTCGCGGCCGAAGGCGATCGCGGCGATCTCCTCGATGCGCGCCATCGCGATCAGGATCAGCGGAATCAAGAGGGTGAGGCCGAGCGTGAGCGCGAAGGTCGAGCCCCAGACGAAATAGTGCACGTTCCAATAGGCGAAGATCGTGGAGACCCAGGCGCCGACGCCGTGCGCGGTGGCGGCGAGCACCATCGCCTGCAGCACCGTGGGCCGGTGCAGCCGCAGGATCGGCAGCGACAAGAGCACGCCGACCAGCAACGCGATCGCCGCCAGCTTCCAGTAGTCCGGGTTCACGATCGGCCCGGTCCAGGCGAATTTCGGCTCGCGCGCGGCGGTGAGCAGGCCCCAATAGGGACCGACGCCGCCCTCGAAATATTTCCAGGGCACGTCGATGCTCTCGACGATGTTGTAGTCCATGCCGATGGCTTCGGCGCGGGTGACGAAGTTGCGCAGCACCCAGGCCTGCTGGAACGGACCGGGATCGGAGATGCCGCGATTGTAGCCCTGGCTCGGCCAGCCGAATTCGGCGATCACGATGCGCTTGCCGGGGAATTTTTCGCGCAAGAGCTGGTAGCGGTCGACGGCCTGGTCGACGGCCTGGGTGCTGTTGAAGAACTCCCAATAGGGCAGCACGTGCGCGGCGATGTAGTCGACGTTCGGCGCGAGCTGCGGATAGTCGCGCCACATGTTCCAGATTTCGCCGGTGGTGACGGGAACGGTCACCGACTTCTTGACGCGCTTGATGTAGTCGATCAGCTCCTCCGGCTTGAGCTCGCCGCGGTACAGTGTCTCGTTGCCGACGACGATGCCGATGACGTTGCTGTTGCGGCGGGCGAGCTTGATGGCGGTCGCGATCTCGCTGTCGTTGCGGATGGTGTTCTTGTCGAGCCAGACGCCGAGCGTGACCTTCAGTCCGGCTTCGGCCGCCAGCGGCGGCACCTGCTCGAGGCCGCCGGTGGACGAATAGAGCCGGATCGCGCGCGTCATCGTCGCGAGCTTCTTCATGTCGGCGCGGATGCGCTCCGGCGACGCGACGGTGTCGACGTCGGGATGCGCGGTGCCTTCGTGCGGATCGTAGGACACGCTCGGCAGCATGCCGGTGAAATCCGGCGCGCTCTGCTTGTGCTGGAGGAGGCCCCACAGCCCGGCATGAGCGGCAGTGACGAACAGGATGACGGCCGCGATCAAGCGCATCGGTCAGGACACCATGGCGGGCTGGAGAGTGAGGAGCAGCTGATACGACGACGCAAACACGGTCGGCGCACCGCCACGGCACCTCGCCGCGTGCTGCCCAGGCACGTCAGGCGAAGCGCGGCTTCGAGCAGACACCGGCAGGTCCGTCACTGGCGCCGTACCGGTGACCCCATTAAGGCCGGTTCATCGCTGAACGAGGGCTGAACCGCCGGACCGATCGGAACCGAACCGCCTGCGACACGATAGCGCTGCAGGGCAATTAAACAACAGCAGCGGTGCTGCAATCCGCGACGGGCTGCCTTGAAC